>JBGSKE010000057.1:0-5262 GCA_041741355.1 Negativicutes bacterium
CACCAGTTCCGGCGGCGCCGAACCGCCAAAAGCCGCTTTAAACTTCAGGCCGTTATATTCCGGCGGATTGTGACTGGCCGTAATCATCACGCCGCCCGCTGCCTGGCGGTCCTTTACCTGCCAAGTCAGGGCCGGACTCGACAGCATCGCATCCGACAACCATACTTTGACTCCTTCGTCAGCGAGTACCGCCGCGCAATCCTGTGCATATTTCGCCGACAAGAAGCGTCCGTCGTAACCAACGACAATCCCCTTGGACTGCTCTTCGCGCCGCTTTACCCAGTCGGCAATCCCCGCCGCCACCAACCGCACGCTAGCGAATGTATAGTCCTCGCTGATGACGCCGCGCCAGCCGTCGGTGCCAAATTTTATCTTTGCCACAAATTATCCCTCCCGAACTAAACCGATCCGATTATTGGCCAGCCCGGCCATAGACATCTTCAAACCGCACGATATCATCTTCGCCCAGATAGCGACCGCTTTGCACCTCGATCATCACCAGCGGCACTTTTCCCTGATTCGACAGGCGATGTTTCACTGTTTGCGGCACAAACACACTCTCGTTTTCACAAATTAGCTGTTCCTGTTCGCCAATCGTAACCAGCGCTGTGCCGCTGACCACGACCCAATGCTCGCTGCGATGATGGTGCATCTGCAGACTGAGCACCTGACCCGGGTTGACGACAATTCGCTTAATTTTATAGTCGGCGCCTTCGCCCAGAATCGTATAATTGCCCCAGGGGCGATAATCGGTCAGATGTTCGCTGGCTTCCCGACGGCCCCGGCTTTTCAGTTGGGCCACCACATCCTTGACCTTTTGCGACTCGCCTTTCTTGGCCACCAAAATCGCATCCGCCGTTTCGACGACCAACAAGTCCTCTAGTCCAATCCCGGCGACCAGATGGCGGTGCGACAGGATCAACGTATTGGTGCAGCCGATATTGATGCAATCACCCTTCACGGCGTTGCCGTCGGCATCTTTGCCGAGTACATCATAGATCGCGTCCCAGGAACCGATATCATTCCAGTACGCAGTCAGCGGAATGACCAGCACCGCGGCCGCCTGTTCCATGATGCCATAGTCGATCGAAATGTCGGGCATTTGGCCAAACTGTTCCAGCACAGTGTCGACCGGCGCTGCCGTCAGCGCAGCAATCTCAGGCTGTTGCACCGCCAGTTCCTGGATAAATCGGCCCAACGTGAACGCAAACATGCCCGAGTTCCAGAAATAATTGCCAGCAGCCAAATACTCTTCTGCCGTCTCCCGGTCCGGTTTTTCGCGGAACGACTGCACGGCAAAAGCACCATTGATCGCAGCGCCAGCCTGAATGTAGCCATAACCGGTCTCCGGCGCATTCGGTTTGACGCCAAAAGTTACGATACTGCCATTCTCCGCCAGCTTCACCGCATCCAATACACCGGCGGCAAACAGGTCCACCGGCCGGATCACGTGGTCGCAAGGCGTGACAAATAGCACTTCCGATTCAGCCGACGCCAACTTGTCCCGGCAATAGGCAGCAGCCAGAGCAATCGCCGGCGCAGTATTGCGTCCCTCCGGTTCCAGCACCACGTGCGCGTCAGCAGCGCCGCTGGCGGCCAACTCCGCCTTGACCAGGTGCTCATGCATCCGGTTGGTAATCACGACCAGGTCTCTAGCCTGGGTCACTGCCAAAAACCGCTGTACTGTCTGGGCGAACAGCGAATCCTCGCCAGTCACCTTGAGAAACTGTTTGGGAAAGCGGGCGCGCGAAAGCGGAAAGAGGCGAGTACCGCCACCTCCCGCAAGCAAAATGATCTTCATTCGTTATCAAGTCCTTTCCGAAACATTACCGCAACAACAAATATAATATGTTATGTGTTATTCTGCAAAACTTCGCACACTTCCTGCCCGAACTAGTTTTGTACAAAAGATAATTGGGGACAGTCTCCCATTTTGCCGGCAGGAATCGCGCAGCCATCAACGAATAATTAAACGGTAGTCCTTACTTTGGGATTGTCCCCAATTAATTTTCGGAGGTCCTGCTTGCATGACACAGCCTAAAAACATCCTTGTTATCATTACCCATGGCGGCATGGGCGACCTGCTGTTATCAACGGTGTTGGCCGAATCTCTGCACCGCTGTTACCCCGGCTGCCGCGTCACATTTTGGGCCCAACACCGCTTCGCCGCCCTGCTGGAAAACCATCCCTTCATCAATTCTCTGCTTGACATGGACGCAGCAGCCCCTCTGCTGAGCAACGCGCGGTTGCTGCGTCAACACCACTTTGACACAGTCCTCATCCCCTGGTCGGTCAATCGCCATGCCTGGCTCACTAAGTTCGCCGGCATCCCGACCCGCGTCGGCCAGGGCGGGCGGCTTACATACAGTTTTCTGTTCACCCATCCGGTCCGGGTTCGTTCGGTACATGGAGACACTACCAGCCACTGGGCTGATATTCAGTTGGATTATGCTCGGGCCATCGGCTGCCAGCCTGACGACGAGCTTGAGCCCATCGTGATTACAACTGCTGCAGAAAAAGCCTGGGCTGCCTTATTTTTCGCAAACAAAGGCTTAACTGGTGACAAACCGATATGCGGCCTGCACATCTGCAAAGGCCTGGCTGTCGATGAAAACCGCTGGCCGCTCGACCGGTTTGTCGACATCGCTGTGGGATTGATACAAAAAGGTTACACAGTCATCCTGACCGGAACGGCGACAGAAAAGCCGCTCACAGCAAGTGTGGCGGCGCAAACAACTGAAAAATTAGCACAATCGACCCTGTTGCAGCCCGAATCCAATGATGACAGCCACAATAATTCCCCGCACATCCTCGACCTCGCCGGCGCTTGTTCTTTACGCGAAACCGCCGCCCTGATCGAAAAAATGAACGTCTTTATCTGCCCGGACACCGGCACCGGCCATCTGGCCGCCGCCCTCGGCGTCCCGGTCGTCGACATCTTTCCCTTGCGCTCTGACTTCCCGGCCCGCTGGCGTCCGGCCGGCGCCAACCATCGCATCATCCGGCCAACCGCCTGGGAGTGCAGCGGCCCCTGCGTCAAAGAAACCTGTCCCCGTTTCACTTGCCTGCTGCATATCGACCCGCAGCAAGTGGTGAAGGCCGTCATAGATCTTTCTTGACGGAACTGCCCTTTTTATCTTCGAACGCTTTACGGAGCTCTCCGTATGTATAGTCCAGCCGCAGAATAAAGATTGCCGGGCCCGGGCCGGAAGAACGCATGATGTCCAGCACAATTGCGTTAACAGGCTCCTGACCGACCGGAAACAGCCATATTGTCTTTTGCTACAGATACCGTCCGGTCCGGCGATTCGCCGGGCCATATTTATCTGTAATTTCTCGGGCCAGTGCATCGAAATTCTTCAGAATGTCATCCGTCGGCGACCGCAAAAAAACCGTACCATCAAAAAACTTGCCTCCATAAAAACCGAAGGCAATGTCGGCCGGTCGACCGGCAAAAATACCTTTATAAACGAATGTTTGCAGTTCTTTTTCCGAACCGCCGGCTGAAACATAGCTGAAGCCGCCCCTTTCCTGCAACAGTTTCTTTAATGTTGCCGGCGTCGTATTCCACTCGATGCCCAGAAAGCCGTCCAGCGGCGCTACCCGTTCGGGTGCGGCAGCGGTCGTTGGAACAGACGGAGTTACCGATCCCGGCGCGGCACCAGCCAGCGACACAGCCTGTCCATCGCGCCAGACGACGATCTTTTGAATCGCGGGCGCTTGCTGGACCTGCTGCAGAAATTTTGGCACGCTGACCACCGGATCGCCATTGAACTCGCGAATGACATCGCCCAGTCGAATCCCCATCAAGTCGCCGACGCTGCCCTTCGGCACGGAAGCAACGATACAGCCGGCAGTATCCGGCAGATTCAGGCGCAGCTTGTCGTCGGCATAAATCGGACGGATCCCGATGCCCAGTCTCGCCGCCTCCGCCACTACGACCCCTATCGACACCAATAAAAAACAAATCAGACATCCAAACCACCAAAGACGCGCTGCACTGACTGTTTTCATCAGCAAACCTCCTGTTTACGGTTGTATCAACCGTGGCAGCTTGGCCTGAAAATCCTGATAAAACAATGCCGGCGTTACCTGAAATGCGGTCAAAAACGCATCCTCAGGCCGAACGCCCTGATGAATCAGTTGGTAAGTATACTACGCCGTCGAAACCTTGCTGGTCGGCCAAAAACCATACCATCAATGTGGCCATGTTACAGATCACGCCGCCCTTTCCCTGATGGAACATCGCACTCCAGTTCGTGACGACCTGCGCCACGCTGGGCAAGGTTCCTGCCTGACACAATCTGGCTTTCACCCCCTGGATATATTGGGCAAAAACCCCTTTACCAGCTTGATGCAGCGCTAACTTTTCAAACAGTTCTGCCGATCCTTCGGTAATCCATATTGGCGTGCTGGTCGTAGCCAATTGCCGCTGCGCCTGATGAAACGGCTCGTGCGGCAGGGTGGAAGCGAATCCATCGGCATAGTGACCGTTGAGAATGACCACCGGACGGCTATTGGAGCTCATCCCTGCCGACAGTTTTGCATACTTGGCGGCCTCCGTCGGCGATGCATTGAAATAATGCATCAAGGCGCGAGCATAAGAATCTTGCGACGTAGCCACCCGGATCGTGACGATTTCCGGCAGAATCAGTTTGTAGCGGGTAAAAAGCTCTCCCGTCACCCGGATCGACTTCCAGACTTCGTCCATCACCGGCTGGGGCGGGTGGTTGCCTTTATCAACCAGCAGAGTGTACCACTGCGCAGCAAAAACAGACGGAGTCCAGGCCACAGTCAGCATAATGAGAGTAAACAGAACCAATCGATGTACCCGTCCAAACATGCCGCCACCTCCAGACTAACTCGGGAAGAAGCCCCAATTGCGCAGTGACAAAACCGCCAACCCCATGTATTCTTTCAGCGCCAGTCCAGTGCCGCGCAGGGCGGCAGCGGACGGAACCCAGCTTAATGCATTCCAGTAATCCCGTCGCGATATGTAATACCCGACCGGATAAGGGATAACAGCGACTCCAGCCTGCTTGAACTCTGCCACGGAACGAGGCATATGAAATGCCGACGTCACCAACACCGGTCGTTTGTAGCCGCGCAACCGCATAATATCAGCAGACATTTTCGCATTTTCCGTTGTATTCAGGCTCCTCGGTTCCATAATGATCTTGTCCGGCGACATCCCCAGACTAACCAGAATTGCCTGCATCGCAACCGCCTCTGTGCCATCGCCGCGAAATACTTCACCGCCGG
>JBGSKE010000058.1:0-1627 GCA_041741355.1 Negativicutes bacterium
GACATATGCAGGCTTTCATGGATAAAGTGGGGAAAATTGAATATTTTTTGGTTGCGGTTATGATTGCCGTTATGGCAATCGTGAACTTTTTG
The DNA here is from genome assembly GCA_041741355.1 of Negativicutes bacterium. Classification (GTDB taxonomy): domain Bacteria; phylum Bacillota; class Negativicutes; order UBA1444; family UBA1444; genus UBA1444. Next base: position 93 of record JBGSKE010000058.1, read on the forward strand.
CAGGTTGTTTTTCGCTATGTGATCGAAGGGTCGTTGCCGTGGTCGGAAGAGTTGTTGCGCTTCCTATTTGTCTGGACCACGTTTTTGGGTGCGGGAATTGGCGTGCGCAAAGGGGCGCACCTGGGCCTGACCATTATTGTGAATAATTTGCCGCCTAAACTAAAAAAGTTTGTTGTATTTGTAAATTATTTGCTCTGTATCGCTTTTTCAGCGATCATCGGCATGCTGGGACTTTCCGTTGTATCGATGCAGGCCGAGTTTAATGTGCGCTCTTCCGCGATGGTTATTCCCATGTATTGGATCAGTTTGGCGATTCCCGTATCGTTTGCCTTGATTATTCTGCATTTTGCCACGCTGGCGATGGGCTACGAAGACCGGGAAAAAGCCAGAATAGAGCAGTAGTAGGAGGGAAAATTCGTGGATGTAGGAACGATAATATTTTTGACATTTACCGTCTTGTTATTGCTAGGCGTGCCGATTTCCTTTTCACTTGGGGTAGCATCTTTGATTGCTATGTACTTCGGCACTCGCGTGCCGATGGAAAATATCCCGCAAATGATGTTTGCGGCCAGTGATTCGTTTACTCTACTGGCAATCCCGTTTTTTATCCTGGCCGGGATACTGATGGAAAAGAGCGGAATATCGGGTCGGTTGATCAATATGGCCAACAAGGTTTGCGGTTCATCGACCGGCGGATTGGCGACGGTTGGTGTGGTGGCCAGCATGTTCTTTGCGGCGATTTCCGGTTCCGGTCCGGCTACGGTGGCAGCGTTGGGCAGTATTTTGATCCCGGCCATGATCGCCGCAGGCTATGAAAAAGGATTTTCCGCGGCAATCATGGCCACCGCCGGCGGCATTGGCGTCATCATCCCGCCGAGTATTGCGTTTATCGTCTATGCGGTGGCGGCGAATGCATCGATCGCCAAGTTGTTTATGGCAGGATTTGTTCCGGGCTTGGTGGTTGGGCTGTCGCTAATCGGCGCAGGCTACCTGATCTCGAAAAAACGCGGTTACAAAGGATCAGAAGTCGCTACCGGCGCTGAAATCTGGCAGTCGACCAAAGAGGCATTCTGGGGCCTGATGACGCCGGTGATTATTTTGGGCGGTATTTACGGCGGGATTTTTACGCCGACGGAAGCCGCTGGAATTGCTGTTATTTACGCGTTCATCGTAGGGGTTTTCATTCACAAAGAACTGAAAATTGCTGAATTGCCGAAGGTTTTGGTGGACACGGCCATTTCTTCCGCCGTCGTCATGCTGATCGTATCCTCGGCAGCGGTTTTTTCCTGGCTGTTGGCCAATCAGAATATCCCGGCGATGATGGCTCAGTGGTTCCTAGGCATTTCGCGCGATCCGATCATCATCCTGATGCTGATTAATGTGTTGTTGCTGATCACCGGTTGTTTCCTGGATGCGATTTCCGCGATGATGATTTTGGTGCCGATTTTGGTGCCGGTAGTAACAGCTCTGGGGATTGACATCACCCATTTTGGCATCATCATGACTGTGAATTTGGCTGTCGGCATGGTGACGCC
>JBGSKE010000059.1:0-9757 GCA_041741355.1 Negativicutes bacterium
GGCGCATTCCTGACCGCCAAACTCCTGAGCGAAATGCAGCTTCGCGATGTTCAATACGGCATGGTCAGCATGTGCATCGGCGGAGGAATGGGTGCGGCGGCTATTTTCGAAGCAGTATAACCCCATATTAAGGAGGTGACGGATTTGCACTTAACGCACGGATGAACTTATGATTCTACGGTTAAACTATGCAAAAAAAGATTTAAAGGAGATGAGTGAGAATGAATGAAAAACACGGATGGGCAAACCCCAGTCCAGCAGGTCTAGTCGCTTTGGCAATAGCGTGCATTACCTTTTCCGCGCTGATGGGCGGCAAGATCACACCCGCCGGGCTGGGGTTAATGGGTTGCTGGTTATTTGGCGGCTTCATTGTCCAGTTTGTCGTTGCGGTCATTGAACTGAAGGAAGGCAAAACCACCGGCGGCAACGTATTTTTATTCTTTTCCGCGTTTTTCATGCTGACAGGCGCTCTGGAAATGTTCTTTAAGTATTTTGCGTTCATTAATCGCTGGCCGATGGAAGCGCATGTTGATGGCTATGCTTGGGCAGTTCTTTTCTTGATCCTCGTATTCTACACCGTCGCCTATCTGAGAGAGGCCCCGCTGGTCATGAATATCCTGGTTCTTTTGCTTGATGTTGCGGTCTTCTTCATTGCGACCATGGATCTTGGCTGGTTGGCGCCTGCAACATTTAAACCGATCATCTCCAATCTGCTGCTGGTTGCGACAGGCGTGACCATCTATCTCTCTTCGGCGATCCTGCTCAACACTTCTTTTGGCCGTGCAGTTATGCCGCTTGGGAAGCCGCTGATGGCGCCCCAAATTAATCCAGTTCCCAAAGCGGCCTTAACCGATGCTTAAATAAGAGCCGCTCGTCAGCGGTTTATGCGGGGGAGGAGCGCACTGTGAAACAGGCGCCAACCTCCACTCCGCAAGCCAAGCAGGCGCTTGTTTCTCGCCTCCCTATCTGCTATATTCGAGGCAGTAAGCTGTCATTTGGGGGTATCGATCATGATTACAGTCGGAATTGATAGTGGGAGTCAAAATACGGCAGCCGTTATATTGCAGGGGGCAACCATACTGGGAAGTGCGCAAGTCCCAAGCGGCTTTGATGCGCATCAGGCTGCGGTTGCTGCCATGGAAACGGCTTTGGCGGCGGCTCGCTTACAGAGAGAGCAAGTGCGATTTGTAGCAGTTACCGGAGCGGGGCGAAATATGATTCCGTTTGCGGATGGGTTGGTAAATGAGGTGATTGCCGCAGCAATGGGCGTGTCGCACATTCAGCCCGGCGTAGGGTTGATTATTGGCATGGGTTCGGAATCCAGCCGGGCAATTCGGCTGCATTCCAATGGTGCGGTACGAGACTATGAAATAAATGATAAATGCGCCGCCGGCGGCGGAGCGTTCCTGGAAACCATGGCGCGTGTGCTGCAAATCAGTATGGAGGAGATGGGGCGCCGATCGCTGCAATATACGAAGGTCATTCCGATGAATGCACAATGCGTTGTATTTGCAGAATCTGAGGTAATCTCTCTGGTCCATAACAATGAATCGGTGGAAAACATTGCGCATGCCGTGAATGCGGGAGTTTGCGGTCGAATCTGCTCTATGATACGCCGATTGGGCAAAAGCGAAGGAACGACGGTGCTGATCGGCGGCCCTGGGCATAATGTTGGTTTTGTCGCATGTGTGGAACAGGAACTCCATTGCAAGGTCATAGTGCCGGAAAATGCCGATTATATAAGCGCCTTGGGGGCGGCTTGCTGGGCTGGCTCACAAACCTCGCAAAGTACACGCGGGGAGGCGTAAGTGATGGATCAAGTTGTGAAAAACGCTGATTTCTGGCGATGGACGGAATCGCACTGGGTAAATCCTGAGATCGCGGACTGGCATGGTCGTATGATCACGGCCGGTGTGGACATTGGCTCCACAAGTACGCAGTCCGTCATATTGGCGGATGGAGCGTTATATGCTTACTCCAGTATCCGTACCGGGTCAAGCAGTCCGGACTCGGCAAAGCAATCCATGGAATGGGCGCTGAAAGGGACAGATATGCGCCTGGGAGATATCCGGCGCACGATTGGAACCGGATATGGTCGTGTCAATGTACCGTTTGCGGACCGGACCGTCACAGAGATAACCTGCCATGCCCGAGGGGCTAACTACATTTACGGGCCAACCGTGCGGACCATTCTGGACATGGGCGGGCAAGACTGTAAGGTGATTCGCTGCAATGAAAAAGGAACGGTAGAGGATTTCCTGATGAATGACAAATGCGCCGCCGGTACGGGACGTGGCATGGAGGTTATCGCCAATCTGCTGTCTGTGCATATTGAAGAACTGGGCGAACTATCTTTCCTTGTGGATGAAGAACCGCAGCCGGTCTGCAGCACCTGCGTGATTTTCGCGAAATCAGAGGCAATGCGACTGATGAGATCCGGCTGGACGAAAGAGAAGGTTCTTGCCGCGTATTGTCTGGCCATGGCGATCAGGATAACAAAATTATTGGAAAGAATTAAATTGAAACCGGATTTTGCCATTACCGGCGGGATTGCCAAAAACAGCGGTGTTGTGCGGCGAGTAGAACGGTTAACAGGCATAAAGGCGCTGGAACCAAGCTTTGATACGCAGATTGCCGGCGCGTTGGGGGCAGCGCTTATTGCTGCGGAGTCTCTGACCAAGTCGCAGTTTAAATGTGCTGGCGACTGAAAAACAGCAGTGTTGTTTACGATTGATGAAAGGAGAAAAACAGATATGTGTATGCGACATTCTTATAAACTGGTGAAATACCAGGTGGAGGATTCGGTTGCGAAAATTACGCTGAACAGCCCGGCGAAACTGAACGCATTTGAGGTTACACTGATCAATGATTTGATTTTTGCCATGCAGGAAGCCGAGGAGGACCCCAATGTCAAAGTGATTGTGCTTACAGGCGCCGGCAAGGCCTTTTGCGCTGGGGGCGACGTTAGCTACATGTTGTCGCTAAATCTAGAGAGCGCCTATGATTATGTCAAGATCGGCAAGAAATTGGTCGACGCGATGACGGGGACATCAAAACCGATCATTGCTGCGGTCAATGGTTTTGCCATGGGGGCAGGCCTGTCTTTGGCACTGCTCAGCGACATTGTCATTGCTTCGGACAAGGCTTTGTTCGGCGCTGCTTTTATCAATATCGGCTTGATGCCTGACTGCGGCTTGCTCTATTATCTGCCGCGCGTCGTCGGAATTAGAGCGGCCAAAGAGCTGACTCTCACCGGCAGAAACTTCGATGCACAAGAAGCGCTGCGGCTGGGTGTTGTCAATCAGGTCGTGGAAGCGGACCAGCTGGAGGAGACCGTGGACAAGCTCAGCAAAAAAATGGCGACTGGCCCGGCTGCCGCGATGGCGTTAACCAAGTCGATGATGAATAGCGGTCTGGACATGAATATTGACGGGTTCATGAAAAACGAGGCCTTAGCCCAGGCGATGCTGATTGTTTCGGCAGACGCCAAAGAGGGCGCGGATGCTTTCCTGACCAAGAGAAAGGCAAATTTCAGTTCTGCCGCCAAAAGTATTTTAACGACAATTTTGTCCTGCATGAAATGAGCGATGCCTTATATATAATCAGCAACCGCAATAATTGATAGGGAAAGGATGAATAAAATGAATTGGAAAGAAACCTACAAAGCCAAATCTGGAGATATTGATCAAGTTTTCAAGAACATTAAAGACGGCGACGTTATTATTATGAGCGGCGCCACTGCCAGTCCGAACGCCTCGGCCGCCGCGCTGGCCAAAAGGCTGCGAGACGATGATATCCAGCATGTTGTGGTTATTGTCGGACTGCCGCTTAGCATTCCGTATCTGGCGGACGATATCAAGCACAAGGTCGAGTTCCGCACCGTGTTTACCTCTGGCGGCGTTCGCAAGCATATCAACGAGGGCCCCGGCGAGTATTTGCCGATCTATCTGAAGGATTGGGGCTTCGGACTCGGTCCTGCGCTGAAACCGGACGTAGCGATTGTTACAGTGGCAGCACCGGATGATTTCGGCTTTTGTTCCCTTTCGTTGTTCAACTTGTATATTTATCAGGTCATGAAATACGCCAAGCTCACCATTGCCGAGGTCAACCCCAATTATCCGCGAACGCAGGGCGAGCGCAGCCACTACCATGTATCGCAATTTGATTACTTCGTCGAGTCGAACACCACGCCGTTTGCGCTGCCGAAACCAGAGATCGGCCCGGTCGAGGAGGCAATCGGCGGCTACATTGCCGAATATATCAAGGACGGCGACTGCCTGCAGCTAGGAATCGGCTCTATCCCCGATGCCGTAGTCGGCTTTTTAAAGGATCGCCAAGACCTTGGCGTTCATACCGAGATGTTCTCCGACGGCATTATGGACTTGTGGAAAGCGGGCGTCGTCACCTGCAAACGCAAGAACTACCACGAGGGCAAGATCGTCACCGGATTTGTCATGGGTTCTCTGGAGTTCTATAAGTGGTTGGACAACAATCCGATGATTATGCTGGTTCCGGGTGAATACAGCAACGATCCCATTGTGATCGGCAAAAACGACAACATGGTCAGCATCAACTCCTGCGTCGAGGTCGACTTCTTCGGCCAGGCCTCCTCCGAGAGCATTGGCGGCAAAATGTTCAGCGGTATCGGCGGTCAGGTGGACTTTGTCCGCGGCGCGTTCAACTCCAAAGGCGGTCGTTCCTTCCTGGCGTTTCCTTCCACCGCCGGAAAACCCGGCCAACTGATTTCCCGTATCGTGCCCCAGCTGGCAGCCGGTACCCCCGTATCCACGCCCCGAAGCGATATTGAATATGTGGTTACCGAATATGGCATTGCCAACCTGCGCTATAAGACCATGCGCGAGCGTGCCATCGCTCTGATCGAAATCGCTCACCCGGATTTCCGCGCCGATCTCAAAGCACAGCTGAACAAGATGCCTTGGATCTGATTTTTAGCGGAAATAATGCAACAATGAAAATTAGGGAGGCAAGTATGAGTACATCGTCAAAACTATTGGCAACAGAGGAGCTGGACTCCTTTGCGAAAGCGCACGAAGCGCAGGGTGGCAAAGTGGTCGGAACTTATTGCTGCCATCTGCCCGAGGAACTGCTGCATGCGGCAAACCTGCTGCCTTACCGGCTGCGTGCCACAGGCTGCAAGGATGACAGTGATGCGGAAACTTATTTAAGTTCATTCAGTTGCAGCTTCGTGCGCGCCTGTCTGCAGCAGTTTATGGATGGAAACCGGGAGTTTTTGGACGGCGTGGTCGGGTCGGACGGCTGTCTGATGGCGCAGCGCCTGTTTGATACCTGGAAGCATCTCTATAAGGACGGGCAGTTTTATCATCAGTTCAATACTCCCCGTGTAACCGGGCCCAGGGCGGAAACCTATTATCAGACGGAGATTCGCGAACTGGTAGCGGCTCTGGAAAAACATTACCAGGTTTCGATCACCGATGAGAAACTCTGGCAGGCCATTGCAGTATATAATCAGACCCGGTCACTCATCCAACAGCTATATGGGCTTTGCAAAGGGAAAGAACCGCGCGTGACCGGAGAGGAATGCCTGCGCATCATGCTGGCCGCGATGTCCATGCGCAAGGATCTGTTCAACGAGATGCTCAGCGCCTTTCTGGCAGAGGCACAGCAGCGCAAACCCATCACAAACTACCGAGCACGGCTCATGCTTGTCGGCAGCGCCCTGGACGACCCCGAGTACGTCAAGCTGTTTGAAGCAGCAGGCGGTCTGGTTGTCACCGACGTACAATGCTTCGGCAGCAGTTACCAATGGGAGCTGGTGGAGCGGGTCAGCGAGGATCCCGTGCAGTGTCTGGCCAAAACGTATTTGAATCGCCCGGCTTGCCCACGGATGTGCACTATGCACGCTGAATTCTGCGACCATATCCTGGCCAGAGCCAAGGAGTACATGGTTGACGGCATTGTATTCATGCGAATGAAGAACTGTGACGTATGGGGCGGTGAGGGTTTTAATGTGCAGGAAATGATGAAGAAAGCCGGCATCCCTCTGCTTGTGCTCGATCGGGAAGAGATCGTTGCAAACGCCGGACAAGTTGGCGTGCGCGCCGAGGCGTTCCTGGAAATGCTGGAAACGGAGGCGAATAACTAATGAGTGAGCAACTTGACCTGGTAAAGCTGATTGCTGATCAGAGCGCAAGCATTGTCGAGTACGCGAAGAAAAAATATCCGGACCGAGTGTACATGTTTGAGTTTATGAACAACTACTGGAAGGACGTCATTAATGCCAGGGAGAGCGGAAAACCGATCGTCATGTGCCCGCCAAACTTCCCGATGGAGCTGATCTATGCGCTGGATGCAGTTCCGTTCGTCTTGGAACAGGTTCCCACCCGCCTGGCGTCGGGCAAGGAGACCTTCAAGTATATCGACCTGGCGGAACAATATATCCCCGCTACTGTGTGCGCTATGGATAAGATCATCCTCGGCGCGGCGCTTTCCGGTGATTTCCGGTTCACGCCCAATGCATTTCTCTATTGTTCTCTGCCCTGTGACAACGCCCGCGCCGTCTATCCGCTGGTGGCCGAACATTATAAGACGCCGACCTTCTGCGTCGATACCCCGTACCGCAGAGACAAAATCGGCTATGATTATATCGCCGAGAATTTCAAAGAGGCGTACGAGTTCCTGCAAAAAGCTCTTGGCCGAGAGCATAACGAAGAGCGAATGGCGCAAGTGATCCGCAATTCCAACCGTTCCGCCCAGCTGCTGACCGAGTGCAGCAAGCTGAGAAGACTCAAGCCGTGTCCGCTGCCCAGTCGCATGACGATCATGAACGGCATGGTCGGCTCGACAATGGGAGCAGCTTTTCCAATCGATTTTCTGGAAGAGCAGTTAGCAATTGGTCAGAAAACGGCAGCCCGCCACGAGGGGGTTACGCCCGGGGACGAGAAATACCGAATTCTCTGGCTGCAGAATATGATCTGGTCCAATGCCAGCATCATGGATTGGATGGAAACAAAATATAACGCGGTTTCGGTTATGGATGATTTCGGCTTCCAGACCGACTATGTGGTATCCAACCCGTACGACATGGAGGAAGTCTATCAGGTCCTGGGGCAGCGCTCGTTAGGGTATCCCATGGTACACGGCGCCTGCGGACCTGCGGAAAAATACGTGGAGATGACCGAGGCCTGCATGGAGAGTTACAACATCAATCTGGCCATTTATGCGGGACATGTTGGTTGCAAGCACACCTGGGCGTCTGCTAAGATTATTTCGGACCTGGTAAAAGACAAATACAATGTCCCGGTGCTCACATTCGATCTGGATTCCTTGGATATCCGTTATAAGTCCACGGATGAGATCAAGCAGATCATCACGGAATTTATGGAGACGCTGGAATCCAGTGAACGGGCATGATCCTGATCGATTGAGTGACGGGTACAGGAGGTAGAAAATGCAAGAAATCAAATCGATTGCGATAACCGGCAAGGGCGGGTCAGGAAAGACAATGCTTGCCACCATTATGATTCAGCTGCTTGCAGAACGGTACCATGGAGGCGTACTCGCTATCGATGCCGATTCCGCCATGAGCCTTCCCTATACCCTCGGTATCCCGGTGCAGAAAACAGTCAGCCGGCTGCGCAAAGAAGTCATCGGTCCCGGACAACTGCGCGAAAAAATGAAAAACCAGGACCTGAAAGCCTGGATGGGCGAGATCCTTGCTCATGGCGATGGCTTTGACCTTCTGGCCATGGGGCGGCCGGAGGAGCCGGGCTGTTTCTGCTCAGTCAACGAACTGTTGCGCTATGGGATTGACTCGCTGATCAACTCCTACAAGATCACCGTCATTGACGGCGAGGCCGGCCCAGAACAGCTGAACCGCCGAGTTCTCAAGAGCATCGACGTTTTGCTGGTCGTCTCAGACATGTCCGCCAGAAGCCTCAGTACCGCCAAAGGAATTATCGACGTGACCCGATCGCAAGAGAGCGATATTGAGGTCAAAAGGGCGGGACTGGTCCTCAATCGGGTGCGTGATGATCAGCCGTTGGCGGAATTGGTGCAGAAAACCGGTCTTGAAATTTTCGGCAGCATTCCCGAAGACAAGACGCTCAACGAGTTCGATCGAGCAGGCAGGCCGTTGCTTGAACTGCCCAGACAGTCTCCGGCTGTGCTGGCGGTAGAGCAACTGCTTCAAACGTTGCTGCAGGGCGAAATAATAGGAAGCACTCGGTCAAACTGATTGAGTTTGAGCCAAAGAGTATAATTAATTAAAAATGGAGCGGCGCTGTACTCATTTCGTTAGACGGCGACCACACTAGATAAACAGTCCCCCAATAGCATAGCTAATGGGGGACTGTTTATTGGTGGCTGAAGCAGCCTCCATTCAGTAGACAGACTACGGATTGCCCAGCGCGGCGGTGACTTCGGCGGCGCTGAACGGCCCGCCATGCCCGCTGTAAAAAGTATGGGCCGACTGCAACAACTGGCGGACGCTGTCAAACAGGCTCGGTGGATCGTCGGCGAAGTAGGCGAGGGTCGCCTGGCCGGAGAACGGCGAAGAGACCACTAGGTCGCCGACAATCGCTTCGCCGGAGTCCAGCAGCAGCGACAGGGAACAGGGGCTATGGCCCGGCGTGGCGAGGATTTTGCCGCGCACGCCGTAAAAAGTGAGGTCGAAATCGCCCTCGATGACCAGGTCCGGCTCCAGCGTTTGCCGGGCTTGCGGCGTCTGGCCGGCAATCATCCGGCGCACGCTTTCACCCAGTTCGTTGCGCGGCTGGACCGGCGGATACTGTCCGGTCCGCAGAGCCGGCACGGCCAGTCGGTGGCACAGAACCGGCGCACCGGTGAACTCGCGCAGTTCGGCCGCATAGCTGAAATGGTCGGCGTGACCGTGGGTGATCACGATCAGGCGGAGGTCCTGCGGCGCGAGCTGCAGGGCGGCGAAGTGTCGGCGGTACTCCTCGAAACTGGCCGGTGTGCCGGTGTCGACGAGGATGGCGCCCTGGTCCTGAATGAGCGTGGCATTGGCAAAGCCGAGTTTTAGGCTGGTAATTCGGGGCATGGCAAAGAACCGTCCTTTCGCATGGGGTGTATTGATATTGTGATTCGCCCCTGACGCGGCAAAGTCCTGTCCGCCGCCGAAGCAGTTGCCGGAAGCTGGCCGGGGGATGATATAATAGAAGGCAAGCATCATTATATTTTAAGGAGGAAGTTCGCATGCAATTTACGTTTGCCCACAACAACTTCAATGTCCTCGATCTGGAAAAAAGTCTGGCATTTTATAAACAGGCCCTGGGGTTGGTGGAGGTCCGCCGCAAGGAAAAGCCCGAGTTCACGCTGGTGTTCCTCGGCGACGGCAAGACCGAGCATCTGCTGGAACTGACCTGGCTGAAAGACCGCACCGCGCCCTACAACCTCGGCGAAAACGAGTTTCATCTGGCGTTCCGGGTGGCCGAGTTTGACCAGGCCTATGAGCTGCACAAGCAGATGGGCTGCATCTGCTATGAAAACAAGGATATGGGGATTTACTTCATCGCCGACCACGACGGCTATTGGGTCGAAATCATCCCGGTGCGCTAATCGAATGGAACGCCGAGAACTGCAGGCAACAGGCAAAGGGAGTCGTTAAATGAAAGAGAAGACAGGCTATAACTGGCCGGCGATTTCACAGGATGCAGAGCAACCGCTAGCGCTATATTCGTTTGACGAATGGCAGGAAAGCGATTACGACCAGGACGGGATTGTGGCTGTGACCGATGGCTGGCGCGACGGGCCGCTG
>JBGSKE010000060.1:0-2922 GCA_041741355.1 Negativicutes bacterium
CCCTTACGGGGGGTGTTTATTGCTAATTTTACTTGATTATTGATTGCTGCGTCAATTGGATTTACAGCATATTGCGACAGTTGCAAGCATTGCGAGCGACTCTAAAAAAGAACCCAGGGAGTTCCTTGCAGAAAACCCTGGGTTCAAATTAATCAATGTTGACTTTATTTACCGCGATGCCCCAGTGCATGATCCAACTGGAACAAGCCGCCAACACTCTTGTCGCCAATCATCTTGAGCTGGGCGACAATTTGCGTGGCATTAGCTTCTTCTTCAACCTGCTCTTCAATAAACCATTGCAGGAAAATCTGCGCAGCATAATCTTTTTCTTTCAATGCCAGTTCGTACAAGGCATTAATCATGGCTGTGACTTTTTGCTCATGAGCCAGTACTTCTTCAAACATTTTGAGCATGGAGCCGAATTTTGCAGGAGGCGCGTCCAACGCTTTCAGCACCACTTCGCCACCGCGCTCCTGAATATAATGAAGGAATTTCATCCCGTGGGACGTTTCCTCTTCATATTGCACTTTCAGCCAGTTCGCAAACCCCTTATAATTTTCCGACTCACTATAAGCCGACATCGCCAGATACAATTGAGCCGAATAGAATTCAGCCTGGATTTGCGTGTTCATCAAGTCTTGCATTTTTTTACCTAACATTTTCATCGCTCCCTTAATTTAAATTTATTCTTAATTGGTATGTATTCCTATTAGTATTATAACACTATTTCGCCAAAGTTCAAGGTTAGTTGCAACGAAATGTTTGTTATCTGCGCAAAACATTTCATTATTTTCAAGCCGCAATACGCCTACCGACAACTTAAAGTAGAGGAAAAACACCAATTGGACCCGAATAAAATATAATCAACAATTCGTTTTGCAAAAAAGAAATGGAGTTGAACCAATGAAAAACTACAATCCTGTTACTGCCGATATCCTTACCGAGTTAAAATCGATCGTCGGCGAAAAATATGCGTTTGCTGATGCAGAAAAATGTGTGACTTACTCACGCGATGAAACGCCTGACAGCAAATGCGCCTGTCAGCCGGAAGTCGTTGTGCTGCCCCAAACGACCGATGAAGTCGCCCGCATAATCAAGCTGGCCAACCGAACTGGGATTTCCGTTGTCCCCCGCGGGGCCGGCACCGGTCTCGCCTGCGGCGCCATCCCTATCACCGGCGGTATTGTTTTGTCGTTGGAACGCTTTGGCCAAATCCTTGAGGTCAACGCTGATGCGATGTATATGATCGTACAGGCCGGCGTGCGAACGGATGAAGTGCAAAAAGCGGCCAAAGCGGCAGGACTATTATACGCCGGCGACCCCTGCAGCGGCGACAGTTGTTTCATCGGCGGCAACATCGCCACCAACGCTGGCGGCAACCGAGCGGTGAAGTATGGCACCACCCGGCACCAAGTCTATGAATTTGAAATGGTGACCCCGCTGGGCGACATCGTCCGACTTGGCAGCCGCCTGAACAAAAACACCACCGGATACTGCCTGGAACAATTGATTATGGGTTCTGAAGGAACGCTGGGCATCATCACCCAGGCTACGTTAAAACTCAAACCTCTGCCCGCCCACGTCATTGATGTATTAGCCGTCTTTGCTGATGTCGAGTCCGCGATCGCAATCGTCGGCCTGATGCTGCGCACCGGCCTGACGCCGACCTGCGTCGAATTCATGGACAACGCCGCCGTGCAAAGCGTCGAGCGGTTTTTGCAGGAAGGATTGCCGCATAGTGACTGCGGGCATTACGTGATCATTCAGTTGGAAGCAGACAGTGAGGGAGACTTGGAAAATAAAACAGTGACGCTGGATGAGCTCTGCGGTCAAAACGGCGCGATTGCCGTGCTGGTGGCCGATTCGCAAAAAATTTGGAAAGCCCGCAAGGCCTTCACCGAAGCGACCGGTGCGGAAAGTGCGGTCCAATCCTTCGAAGACATTGTAGTTCCGGTAGACCGGATTCCTGATGCCGTATCAGCCAGCAATCGAATCGCCGGCAAATACGGCTTGGTTATCCGCATGGTCAGTCATGCCGGTGACGGCAACATTCACCTGACCCTGTTCCGCGGCGACCTGCCGGAAAACGAATGGGACCGCCGCCTGATCAGCTTTGAAAACGAGTTGTACCAAGTCGTTTACCAACTGGGCGGCCGCCTGTCCGGCGAACATGGCATCGGCTACAAACGCAAGGATCTGATGCAACAGTTCACCGACCCGGTGGAGCTGGACATGATGCGCCGGATCAAGCTGGCGCTCGACCCCAACCTGATTCTCAATCCCGGCAAAATATTCGACGTCGAATGAAACTTAAGTGTTCTGTTTCATCATCTGGCGCCGCTACTCTTTTTTCTCCTCTTTAAATCAGCGGCGTTTCTGTTGTTTAATGCCTCAAAACCCGCGATAACATCGAACAGCTCCGCGTCAATCCCGTCCTGACGCAAACGATGGTAGCCAGCATTGAGTTCTTCCAGCAATTCGTCGATGTTTTTTTCCGCCCGTTGCATGGCCGCAAGCCGGCTGGCGTTTTCACTGGCGAGGGATTCAGCGCAGGCTCTGAACATTGAGATAAAAAGATATTCACGGATGAGGGTCCGCAAGGTTTCGATGTCGCTGCCGAAAACTTCAGGCAGGTTTTCGCTCGGCCAGGGGAGTAGCGCCAACTTGCGCAACCAGGTTTCATCCAGCGGTAGTAGTCGCTGACTGACCGGAGAATAACCCTGCCCCGACGCCGGGCTATTATAGAACAGATGCAATTCGCCAGTTTCGCCTAGGTCGGTAATGTTTCCGCCGTCAACCAGAATTTTCCCAATGAGCGGAGTAATCTCCTGGACAGAATTTGGCACACTGTATAGACCTGCCGGAGCTAAACCGGCATCCGCAAGCCGGGCCTGAACCCTTTCCCCCACGGCCCAGACCGTC
>JBGSKE010000061.1:0-1656 GCA_041741355.1 Negativicutes bacterium
GGCGGCCCGGCCGCCGGCATTAACGGGGACGAAAATCGCAGTCCACAAATTTCAACCGATAAATCAGCCATCTGTCGTGCCTCCTCGCTTCCCTAACCTGCCGTTTTCCCCGTCTCCGGCGTAAGGCCCGCCATCAGCAGGCCCAGCGTTTTTTCATCGGCAGCCGCCGCAGGCAACACCTGCATGATCCGCCCATCAAAGAACACCGCGATCCTGTCGCTGAGTTTCTGTACTTCATCCAGTTCTTCCGAGATCAGGATGACTCCCATCCCGGCCTGAGCCGCCTGCACCAGCATTTCATGCACATATTCCGCGGCGCCGATGTCGAGACCGCGGGTAGGATAGGCCGCCACCAGGACTTTCGGCTGCCGGGTAATTTCCCGCGCCAGAATCAGTCGCTGGATATTGCCGCCGGACAGCTTGCCTGTCTGCGTTTCCAGATCGGGCGTCTTGATGCCGTACTCCCGCACCAACGTTTCACTGTGGCTGCGGATTGCTTTTTCACTGAGCATAATCCCCCGGGCGAACGGCGCATTGGCATGATCTTTGAGCAACAGGTTCTCCCATATCTGGAAGGAAGGAATCGTACCCACATGCAGCCGGTCTTCGGGGATGTAACCCAGTCCCTTGTCAATAATCTGTTTCGGTGTGCAGCGGCTAATATCCTCTCCGCACAGGATAACCCGGCCTGATCCGATCGCTCGCAGACCGCTGATCGCTTCGGCAAATTCCTTCTGGCCATTGCCGGATACACCGGCAATCCCCAAAATTTCGCCGGGATGCACGCCGAGCGAGATGCCGCGCAAAGCAGGTGTCCCCATGTTATTTGCTGCGGCAAGGTTCTCCACCGCCAAAACATAGTCGCCGGAAAACTGCCGTGCGTCACGAATGAACGGGCGCGCATCGCGCCCCACCATCATCCGGGCCAATTCTTCGGGGTTGGTGTCGCGGGTGTGTACTTCCCCGGCTTTTTTGCCGTCGCGCAGCACCACGACCCGGTCACTGACCGCCATCACTTCATGCAGTTTATGGCTGATGATGATGACCGAACGGCCCTGACCGACCATCGTCCGCAGCAACACGATCAGGTCCTGCGCTTCCTGCGGCGTCAGTACGGCTGTCGGCTCATCCATAATCAGCAGATCGGCGCCGCGATAGAGCGCCTTGATTATTTCCACCCGTTGCTGCTCACCGACACTCAGCTGCCAGACGTAAGCATCCGGGTTCACCGCCACGCCATAGGTAGCGCCGATTTCCACAATCCGCCGGGCCACCGGCGCCAGGTCGAGTAACGCGCCTTTGTCCGACGGCAGGCCGAGAGCCACGTTTTCACTGACAGTCAGGGTTGGTACCAGCATAAAATGCTGATGCACCATGCCGATTCCCTGATCGATCGCCATCCGCGGCGAGTCGATTTGAACAGGTTCGCCATTGATGAGGATTTTCCCCTCATCCGCCTGATACAGCCCATAAAGAATATTCATCAGCGTCGTTTTCCCGGCGCCGTTCTCACCCAGGAGCGCCAGGACTTCGCCTGATGCTACATCAATATTGACATGATCATTGCTGAGCACGCCGGGAAACCGTTTGACGATCTCCCGCATCTCCAGCCGTTTGATTCTGGCGCTCATTTTATTTCAGCTCGATTTTCAGGGT
>JBGSKE010000062.1:0-1682 GCA_041741355.1 Negativicutes bacterium
GGTGCCGCGTTGTTCCAGGCTTTCTATCACAATGGTCCCTCCGTTTTTCTCGACGATTTCCCGGACAAAAGGCAAACCAAAGCCCGAAGATTGTTTGGTGGAAAATCCCGGTTCCCAGACTAATTCGGCATGAACCGGCAAAATACCAATCCCGTTATCGGCAATCGTCAAGTTGACTCTTTGTTCCTCCGTCGCAACTGTAACCGTAATTTCGCCATGTTTCAGGTCCACGGCGTCAATCGCATTTTCCAGCAAATTGATCAGCGCCCGGCACATTTTTATCCGGTTGACCCGCACGCAGGGAGGAATCGCCGGTATCTCGATGCGACAAGATTTGATGCTGCTCAACTCCGGCACATGCGCCGTCGCATAGTCGACCAGCTCGCGAATGCTAATGACTTGCCTGGTATCATCGCACAACATTTCACTGATCATCATACTTAGCGTCTCGCAGGCGCCTACGATCCGCGCCGCATATTGCCGGTGCAGCTCCGATCCGGACGAAATGGCCAATACGCCGGCCAGGCCCTGAATCGAGGTCAGCGGAGTTTTCAGGTCATGCACCAGCGACTGCATCTCGCGCAAGAAACGGTTCTCCAACGACTGCAGCCGCAGTTCGCTATACAGTTGGTTTTGTTCGGCAATCCTCAAGTCACGAGTATAGATGCTGAGCAATTGAGCCAGGATGAATGAATTGGCCGCGCAGATAAAAAACATGGCGAGGCCGGTGATATCGAGCAGCTCTTCAAACTCTAGAAAAGCGGCGATCTTCTTTAAATCGGTGGACATCTCGCCGCGACCAAACCCAAAATCACTGAGCATCGGCACAATATCCAGACATTCCACGCCGAACAGCAACAACCCCAAAACCAGGATCTTGTGCAGCACCTTGCGGGTCATGTTTTCCAGCTTCGTCATCAGCAAAATCGCCAGAATCAAGCTGATCGCAGGAATTCCCAAATCGTAGGCGATGCCGTAGAATAGCTTGACCAGTTCGTAGGCAACAGGGATGACAACCAGCGGAATCAATAGCAGCGTTTTAGCCGCGCCCGGCAAAAAGCCGCCGGCCCCCTGGGCCAGCAACAAAGTCCCGCTGTATAACGGCAAGGCCCGCAGCGTATTGAGCACAACCAGTTTAAAACAGGCTAGCATTAAGGCCCCACTGCTGGCGCGTTCCAAGCTCTCTGCCATTAAAGGAAAAATGCCGAACATCTTCACCGTCAGGACCGTCGGTGCGAGCAGTCCGAGCAGGATGAGCAAGATGCCCGATGTGACGAAGCGGTCATGCAGAATCTGGTGCAGCAAAGGCTTCTTCCCCCTCCGTAAAATTCATTCCCTGCGATTACGGTATTTTCCTGCTTACGCCGCAATACAGGCAAAAAAAGGGAGCCGAAGCTCCCTTTTTTGACGTTGGAGGCGGTATCAGTAGCCGAATGCCTGACCCAGGCGACGATTGTCGGCTGCGCCGTGCAAACTGCCATCAGGCAGAATCATCACACCTTGCGCCCCGCCAAAGTAGGCGGATCGCTCGGGACGCAAATTCAGTTTGTGACCGCGCGCTTCCAGTTCGCGCATCACTACATCCATGTGATCGGCAAATTTGTACTCGACAACCGGTTTTTCCAGTTGAGCCATTGCCGCGTTGGGATTATGCGATCGGGCGTCCATGATTGCCGTCTGCA
>JBGSKE010000063.1:0-1641 GCA_041741355.1 Negativicutes bacterium
TAGATAAACTCCTCGCCTGCGTGGGAATATGGCAAAACAGGTTCATCGCTGTTGATCGGCAGCAGTTCGACAAACCGGGGCAACAGAGTTTTGTTGCCGATCCGGTTGGTCAGATGATAATGAATGAAACGGGCCGAGTCAACCTGAAAAACTTCCTTTTCATAGCTGCGCAAAATTTGGCGCTGCGTCTGGCGCGGTTCCTGAAAGAAGTGCGAACGATCAACGTTGAGCGCTGCCGAAACCTTGCCCAGCAGGTCGGTGGCGATATCGGTGAGGCCTCTTTCCAGTTGGGAAAGATAGCCGACAGACAAACCTGTCTTTTGCCCCAGATCCTTCAGGGTCAGTTTGTTATGCAGACGCAGGTCACGTATTTTTTGTCCGATCAGTTTGGGCATAAGCGGATGCTCCTTTTTATACGGTTGTTATTATTATAATGTGTTGGATAAAAAACTGGAAGAGGAATTTTCATAAATATGAAATTTATATCAATTATAGATTGAAAAATTCATGATAATAAAAAATGTGACTAAATAGATTTGGAAAACGCTGAAATTATTAAGATTGCCTTGGATTGAAGCCGTAACATTCGCCGATGAAGCTGCAAAATTTGTCGCAGAAAATCAACAGGAGGTTGATTTTAGCGCTGAGCGACCGGATAATACGAGACTTGTTTCAATCGAGTACTGCGAGGAATGAAACTTAGTCGAGTAATGTCGAGCTACAGCCTGTTGGTACCAGCTTATTTTACAGGCTGTACGAAGACTGGAGCATTCTGCGCGTCCGGCAAATGCAGCAGCAAATCGCTGCGAATCAAGGCTGAAACCGTCAGCAATCGGATTATTCAGCGTTTTCTTTGGCAAATTATAATGATCGCCTAAAGAAACGGGACAGTATTACCGATATAACTCATAGGTGAAATTCATGGAGGTTGAAATAATGATCGGAAGTGGCTCAAACAAGCTGGTCGGCGCGCGGCGCGCGATGGTCGTGTTGCTGATGGTGTTGGCTTTGTTTTGTCTGAATGTGCAACCGGTCGCCTGGGCGGACGGATTTTCGACCGACCCCAAGGATGGCGCCGGCGGACAACCTGGTAACAATAATGGGCAGGGACCCGGCGCGAATAAACCGGGAAATGCTTGGCCGCCCTCTGGCACAGCGCCAAAGGGGCCGTTTGTTGATGGCGGGTTTGCCGGCACCTGGTACGCTTTTGTTGACAACACGGCATTTACTTTGGTGATTGAACAGGAAGGGCAACTGCTCAAGATTGCGCATACTGCAATCTATGACTACGGTCGCCGAATTGATTCCAGTGTGGGCGTGGTATCGATGGCAGGCACGGTCAATGGATCATTGGCCTATTTGGAATGGAAAAGTGGACTGAGTCCGGAAACAGGTAGAGCAACGCTGGAGTATATGCCAGGTCGACCGATTACTTTGCATTGGAAAATAGTTGATGCGCCGAAAAAGGCAGAGGGGGATACGGATGCGTTACCTTCGACGGAAGTTGCCTATTTTTTGCCTGCCTCTGCTTATTTAATGCGAAAATAATCGTTCATCCAATAAATTTGCGTCAATAGGCCAAGAGCATCAAGTGTGGACAGAATGTTGCCATGTTTTGATGCTCTTATATTTTGCGGTGCT
>JBGSKE010000064.1:0-5550 GCA_041741355.1 Negativicutes bacterium
GTTGGTGCAGTAGGTGCGAGCCCGTCTGAGAATAAACAGGAGTTTCAGTACACGGCCAGGGTAAAAGGGCGTATGGAAACTCCCGAAGAATTCAGTCAGATCATCATCCGCAGCCAGAGCGACGGCTCACTCATCCGAATCAAGGATGTGGCCCGAACCGAGATGGCAGACAAAGACTATCTGTTTGCAGCATTCAGTAACGGGATGCCTTCGGTAGGTTTTTCGATCCAACTATCCTCCGATGCAAATGCGTTGGATACGATTCGTGAATGTTCGGCGATTTTAGAAAAAGCATCGCTGGCTTTCCCGGCAGATATGAAATACGGCACGGTCGTCGATAACACTCGGTTCGTTCGCGAATCGCTCATCGAAGTGGCCAAAACTTTTTTTGAAGCCCTGATGTTGGTTATGCTAATCGTGTTTATATTTCTGCAGTCCTGGCGTGCCACGCTGATTCCGATGCTGGCGGTGCCGGTATCTTTGCTGGGCACCTTCGGTGCTTTTCTGTTGATGGGTTTTTCCATCAACACGCTGACGTTGTTTGCGATGGTGTTAGCCATCGGCCTCGTCGTTGATGACGCGATTGTCGTTGTCGAGGCGGTCGAATATCACATGCGGTTTAATGGCCTGCCGCCACGCGAAGCGACCTACAAGGCAATGGAGGATGTATCGGCCCCGATTGTGGCAATAGCCTTCGTGCTTGCTTCCGTGTTTATTCCGGTCGCGTTTTTCGGCGGAACTGTCGGTGTGCTATACAAACAGTTCGCATTGACAATCGCCGTTTCCATGGCGTTGTCCGCACTGGTCGCTCTTTCTCTGACTCCGGCGCTTTGCGCCATGTTGCTCAAGCCTCATGACCCCAATGCTCATTCCGGAAAAATCGGACACTTTTTGTCGCGTTTTACCGACTGGTTTGAAGGATTGCGGGAACGTTATGAACGCGGCGCAACAAAAATTCTGTTTCGGGCTAAATTCAGCCTGCTGCTCATGCCGCTACTGCTTCTATTGGCTTGGGGACTCTCGGGTTTTGTGCCTTCGTCCTTTGTGCCCAGTGAAGACCAAGGCTACTTTGTGGCAACCGTTTCTCTGCCGGAAGCGGCGAGCATGAAGCGTACGGAAGAAGTTGCCAATAAGATCGCCGAAGAAATCCGCAAGATGCCTGGCGTCAAGCAGACGATGATTGTCACTGGCATCGATATGCTGGCAGGCGCCAATAAGTCTAGCGCCGCAGTTATTTTTACCGAACTGACGCCATGGAAAGAACGGACCACTGCGAATCTCAGTGTGGACAACATCGTCCGTAGCGTCATTGGGATGGCAAGTCGCATCCCGGAGGCCAACACGATGGCCTTCAACGTTCCGCCGCTGCCGGGTATCGGCAGTCTTGGCGGTTTTAGCTTCATTTTGCAGGATCGCGGCGGTCATACAACCCAGGAACTTGATGACACAACAAAGGCATTCCTGGCGGAAGCTCGCAAACGGCCTGAGATTGCCATGATCTACTCTACATTCCGTACTGACACACCCGGTTATAAATTCGACGTTGACCGGGAAAAAGCGCAAAAAATGGGCGTGCCAGTAAGTAGCGTCTTCAGCACCCTGCAGGCATTCTTGGGCGGCCTGCAAGTCAACGATTTCAATCGATTCGGACGCACATACAAAGTCGTTATTCAAGCCGACGCGCCCTATCGGCGGGGCGTTGAGGACCTAAGGACCCTATATGTGGAAAGCAACACCGGAGTTATGGTGCCGTTAAGCACCTTGGTGCGGGCGGTGCCGGTGAACAATCCGACGGCCATCAAGCGTTTCAACGGGTTCCGGTCGGTGCTGATCGGTGGCAGTCCGGCGCCCGGCTACAGCTCCGGTCAAGTCATCAAGGCGCTGGAGGAAGTGGCGGCGGGATCGTTGCCGCAAGGCTACAGTTACGAATGGGCTGACCAGAGCCGCGAAGAAAAGGTCTCCGGCGGTCGGACCCCTGTTCTGTTTGGACTTGCCATTCTGTTCGTTTTTCTCTGCTTGGCAGCACTATATGAAAGCTGGACAGTTCCCTTTGCTGTTCTATTGACAGTGCCCACGACGATTTTTGGCGCGTTCTTGTTCATGTTCGCACGCGGGTTGGAGAACAGTGTGTACATGCAGATTGGCCTTGTCATGCTAATCGGTTTGGCGGCGAAAAATGCGATATTGATCGTTGAATTTGCCAAAATTCGCGTGGAAAGAGGGATGCCGATCAGGGAAGCAGCTATCGAAGCGGCAAAATTGCGGATGCGTCCAATTGTTATGACCTCACTTGCCTTCATTGTTGGCGTCTTTCCGTTGGTGTTCGCCACTGGCGCTGGCGCCGGATCGCGTAATGCGATGGGGACGACAGTTGTCGGCGGCATGGCACTCGACACGGCGCTAGGCATTTTCGTTATTCCGTGTCTGTTCGTGGTTGTTGAGGAATTCTCGGAATGGTTGAAAGCGCGACGTAAGCAGCCGGGCAGCGACCCCGTTGCTCCACCTGAGCTTCCAGCATCTCATCAAGACTGAGGCGAACGAAAAGAGGCTGATGAAGCGGGTGCGCTTCTTCAGCCTCTTTTGGCAATTACATTGTTCGGCGCTATTTCAGTAAACGGCGAAACATAACCGGTGTTAACAGCAAAATGAAAAACAAACGAAAAATTTGGTAAGAGGCAATCACCGATAGATCCGCTCCGAGTGCTATCCCGGTCACGCTCATTTCGGCAATGCCACCAGGAGCCATGCTGAGAAAAGACGTGACATCGGAGTAACCATAATAGTGGGAAAGCATGAACGCTATTCCCAGCGAAGCGGCGATGACGACGGCGACGCCGAGCAAAGTATACGTTGTTAAAATACGCCAGTTGCTTAGACTAGCTAATTCGATTTTCACTCCCATGTACGCTCCCACGGCGATTTGGCAGAGGATCGTCAACCAGGAAGGCAAGCTGGGGCACATGAATCCTGACATGGAAAGAGTGGCAGCGCCGAGAATCGGCCCCATTAAGAAAGGGGTCGGTAGGTTGATTTTATTGCTGAGCAGCGCAGCGAACGAAGCAAAGCCGAGAACAGGCAAGGCGTTTAGTGGGGTAGGCGTCCATGAGATTAGCGTGTCGGCTGTAGTTGAGGTTGCGACAGTGATCCCTCCGGCAGCCTGAGTTGCCAGATATGGCACGATAAATACCACAGATAACAAGCGGATCGTGTGCATAAAGGAAACGACTGAAACATCGGCGTTCTCCACTTCTTCACTCATCAGAACCATCTGTGAGAAACCGCCGGGTACACTGCCGAGCATGCCGGTGGAAAAACTGATGCCGGCCTTGCGGTGGGTGATATAACCCAGCACCATACTCATCAACACTATTAATGCCGTAACTATAAGCATAACTGGCAATTGAGAGGCGATTTGAGCGGCTGCGTCCACGGTAAACGCCTTGCCGATCAAGTAACCAAGAACAATTAAGGCAGCATTGCGGACGGAAATCGGAAAGTACTGCGGTTGCTTCCGGAGTTGCGACCAAGTCACGACTGCGCATAACGGGCCAAGCATCCACGCCAGCGGAATCTGTAACCAATAAAACAAAAGGCCGCCTGACGCGGCTAGCAAAAAAGTTTTTAAACCAGTGATTATATGGTGCATTTATTGCCAACGCTCCCTATGAACTAACAATTTAATAACGATGAAGATAATGAAGTATTAACAAATAAAACGCGACAATTTGAGTCGCGTTGTGAAAATTTGGCAAAACAAGTTAGTCTAGACAGCATGCTTTTTCGTATTGGTTGTGCATACAGCGCAGTCGGGCGTTTCACCGCATGAGAGACATTCGACTAAACGGAGCATGGTGACAGGATTATTGACGTTGCCAGTAATAAACTCATCTTCAAAAATTGCCAGCACGATATCCCGATTAACTTTATCGCAAAAGAAAGGTTGGGCGCCGATCAGCTTTTCATTCATAGCTAAATCCTCCTATTGGTTTATATTTTCATTCGACAATGCACTGCTGATTCCTTTTTCTTATTATTAGTATGATACTTATTGCTGCGGAGGGGCGATTGAATAAGTTTGTGGATTGGCTAGCAAGGAGTCAATAGTTTATGGTATAATTTTGCTCGGATGAAAGTAGCCATTTCCATTTAGGATGCGGGCGTAGCTCAGTGGTAGAGTACCGGCTTCCCAAGCCGTGGGTCGCGAGTTCGAATCTCGTTGCCCGCTCCAGTAAATTAGAGCGATTTGACAATGGGTGCAACCAAGGCGATGGTCGAATGGGTGCAATGTGGGTGCGATCGCTAAAAATTAAGGCCAGTTTTCCTTTGCGGAAGACTGGCCTTTGTAATGCATATAAGGATGTTTGAAAAAATGAAGGTATTTGTTTTCATTGCAATGAAGATAAGTTCAATGTAACGAAAATTAAAGTAAATCCCTTACTTAAACGAAATATGCACTTCTTTACCCAGCCCAGCTGCCACTCGCTTAAGAAATTTCAAGCTGGGGTTATAATTTCCGGATTCCAGGCGGCTGATGTGAGCCTGATTGATTCCGGTTCGTCGGGCAAGTTCTTGTTGAGAAAGGTTCAATTCACTACGCCCGTCGATCATAGCGCGAATGATTTCATACTCCGGCTCCAGATCATCATAAGCCTTCTTGAATTCCGCATCTTGCATCAGTTGTTTTTTAAATTCATCAAAGTTCATTTCGATGACCTCCTTTCGTAGTCGGCTTTATATCGAAGCGCTTTTTCTATTTCTCTGGGCGGTGTTTTCTGCGTTTTCTTCACAAATCCATGGACTAAGATAATCGTTTCGTCAACGAAGAAGAAGTAAAAAATACGGGCCGCATCACCGGAAGTCTGTATTCGAAGCTCAAACAATCCTTCTTGAATGTGTTTTGAATAAGGCTCTCGTAGCTGATATCCGCGCTCCGCCAGAATATCAATATCGCGAACAGCTTTTGCTTTCAGGCTTTGTGGAAGATCTAGGATAAATTCGGCTACGGGTCGTTTTCCTGTCGGCGTTTCATAGAAAACAAGATTGAACATATCCCGCCTCCCTTGCAAACTCATTTTATGTCATATATGATATAAAGTCAACAAGGTGTGGGCACTAAAGGACCAGTCTGCTATTCGGCAGACTGGTCCTTTTCTATTTCAAACTTATATAGTTTGGCGACTTTTTGCGCCAATTTCACATCGTTGCCTGGAATAGCGTGCCCGTAAAGATCAAGAGTTGTGGAGGCTTTACTGTGCCCCAATCGTCGGGTGACCTCCATGATGTTTTCCCCACCAGCGAGAAGATCTGTTGCATGGGTGTGGCGAAGGGCATGAAACTTCTTGTGACGGGCAATAAGGGCTTTTTTTTGTTGGGCGAGTATGTTGGTATACTCTTCGGTATCTTTCTTGCCTTTTAACGCCTTACGCTGCGTTTCCAGTGCAATCCATTCCGGGTTGCAGTTGCGCTGCAATGAAGCAAACCATCGTTCGAAATTTTTAGGCTGGATAGGAGAACCGTTGGCGGCGGTAAAGCATAGCTCTTGATCCATAG
>JBGSKE010000065.1:0-6578 GCA_041741355.1 Negativicutes bacterium
AGCCGGATGGAAAACTACATCAAACGGCAGCTGGCCAAGCCCGGGAAAAAATAAGCCGGGAAAAGCAAAACAGCCGTCGCTCCCACTGCTTGACGGCTGCCTTGTTGGAGAGGAACCTTTGCCGGACGCGCAAAGCCCTGATTGGCTTGGGTCGACGGCAACACCGGGTAATCCGGATTTCCCCGGTCATTCCCAAAACAGTTTACACCCGCTCGGGTGAATCTGACAAACCGGATATTCCCCGATATCCGGCAAAAATGGAGGCGTTAACCTTGAAAATTTGTATTGACCCCGGCCACAGCGGAAAAATCGAGCCGGGAGCCTGCGCCGGTGGCGTGACCGAGGCGGCGATCAATTTGGAAATCGCCAAAATCACCGGCCGGATGCTGGAGAAGTTTGGTCACAAAGTGCTGCTCACCCGCACCGGCGAGGTGGACAACAACTGGCTGACCTGGCGTTGCGAGGCGGCCTGGGCGTTTGATGCGGATATTTTCGTCAGCATCCACTGCAACGCCTGTGAGGATGAATCGGCAAAAGGCACGGAAGTCTTCTACTTCCCCGGCAGCGAAACCGGCCACGCCCTGGCCAGCTGCATTCAGTCCGAGGTGGTGGCGCTCTGCCGGACGGTTGACCGCAAAGTGAAAACCAACAACGAATGGACAGTGCTGACTGAGACGGCCATGCCGGCGGTGCTGGTGGAACTGGCGTTCATCACCAATGAAGCGGAGCGGGCCAAACTGACCAGCGGCATGGGCCAGCGCCAATTTGCCGAAGGGATCGTCAAAGGCATCAACCGCTTCGCCGATGGCGGGCCGCTATTCGGCAAGGTGATGGAGAGCCCGGCGCTCTACAGCGTACGCAGTGCCTAAGCCCTCAATTTGACAGGCATTTTGCGATAAGCGTATACTGAAACCAGACAAATGAATAGGCTTTGTTTGGGGATGGAGCAACAGTACAGGGTATTCCCGCCGGACTTGCAATCCGCGCGGCTGCCATAAGTACCTCCATCCCCATTTTAGGGGGACACGTCAAGCCATGGCGTGTCCCTTTCTGTTTTCAGAGGCAATGCGGGGTGCGGGCACGGAAACGGTCGAAAAGCTTCGCGCTTTTTGATAAATACCATGAAGCGCCGCGTGCGCTTCGGAAGGAGGAAACCTCATGGCTGTTGTGAAAACGCCCCAGGAATCCCGCATCGGCATCAAGGTCGCCAATGGGACCAGCGCCAGCGGCGCGGCCCAGTACAAGACGCTGCGGTTCTCCAACGTGAAACCCGCTGCGACCGACCAGGACTTGTTCGATGTCGGAGCCAGCATCGGCGGTTTGCAGGGCGCGGCGCTTGTCGCCATCCTTCGCACCGACGAAGCAGACCTGTCGAACGAGTAACCCCGGTAGCCCCGAAAATTTGATGTAAAGGAGGACAACCCGATGACCAAAACTCTGAAAATGCCGTTTCGCAATGCGGCCGGCAAGGAAGTGAACTTCACGCTGGCCAACCCGAAAGACGGCTTGACCAAAGCGGAAGTCCAGGCGACGCAAACGATGATCCTCGCGAAGAACCTGTTCGCCACCACCGGCGGCGACCTGGTGAACGCGCTCGAACCGTCGATCCTGATTCAGGATACCGGCGTACTGGCTTAAGTCATGGACTGGGGCCAGCTCGTATCCCAAGTGGGATTCCCGATTGCCGTTTCGGCTTGGTTATTAGTCAGGCTTGATGATCGTCTCGGCGCGTTTGAAAAGACCGCCGTGGCGATCTGCCAGCGGCTGGAGGACCAGACGAACCGTTGCAATGAATGTAGGGAGTGGCGGGCGCGAAACGAAAAGAAAACGGCGTAACGAAACCACCCCGGCAAGGGAAAGGAAGCCGATTCACAGGCAAAAACAAGGGACAGCATTTTTAAACCAAGTGCCTGTCCCTTGCTTTTGACCCAAACAGGACCGGGGATGAGAACGCTTTGACGCTGGCGCTTAACCTCCGCTTATCTCAAGCCCCGGCCCTTAATATTAAAAAGAATGGAGGAACAATCATGTTACTAACTGATATCACGAAAATCATCCGGGTGCTGCTCGCCGCGTTTGAAACGGTAGCTTCGCAGGACGATCTCACCCAGCGGCGCATCGATCAGATCGGCCAGGTGATCGGCGCGGTCGAGGATGTGGCTGAGACCGAAGAAAAACCTGACGCCACGGTGGCGGAAAAACGGGTCGAGGAAGCGCACGACATTATCCATCGGATCGCCGCGATCCTGGCGATGGAGGAAGGCCGGGATGAGGGTGGCGGAGACGAAACCGAGGCCGGGAATGCTGGGACCGGTGGCGCGGGGCAAAATGACGACGCGCTGCGCGAGGAAATCTGGAACGGCAAGCTCGAAGGGGAAACGATCGAGCTGAAGGAAGACGACGAAGAATAAAACGCCATAATCATGCGAAAGCCGCCAGTGATGGCGGCTTTGTTGCGTCTAAATATGTTGTGCTGATAAAGAAAAGGTGTTTCGTTAATGTAGTGCGTAATAAAAAATCAGATTGATGCAGGAGACCAAGTACACCGAAGCGAAAGCTAAGAGCAAATTGTAAAAACACGCATTGGATTATGCGAAACTATCTCACTGGAGGGCTATATATGAAAGCAATGTTCTCGCAACGTCACAAAAAATCAGTAAAAGAATCAAATCTTATTAAACAAAATCTGCGCTTACCTTCGCTATTAAGACATACGATTGAACGTATATTCGTCGATCTTGAACGTGAAGTACAACAAAATTGCCATAATAGCTGGGACTATGTCAACACGATTGCCGCAGCGGAAGAATATCTGAATAAGGTTATGGGTCCAGAGGCGTTAACAATTTCTATAAAAAAAGAAAAATGCAATCTTGATTTTATAGATGCCCTTCGGAAGGGGTATCCCCAGCAGGTGTTTGATTGCATCGAAGCTTGGTTTTATCTGGCTTCAGATCCTTGGGAAAATATCGCCGAAAAGCAACTAAACGAGGCATTTGCTATCAATGAATCCCCTTGGCGGGTTTTAAGTGGAGAAATGTTGCTTATTGATTCGGGGTATTTACATGCGGAACTGGTTTCAAAGCAGATTGATTTTATGAGGGCTTTGTCGGTTAATGGGGCAATGGCTGAATTCCAAACTGCGTTACGTGAATTTCAGCAAGGCCAGTTTGCTTATGCCATTAACGAAGCTGCCAAATCGGTAGAAAGCACACTGAAGTTTGTTATGAACGACAATGCCGAAACTAATCTTTCGGGGCTCTTGAGAATGTTGAGAAATTCTTACATTGTTCCCGCGTATTACAGTAATTTGCTTGACTCTTTCGCGAAAATTATTCAAGCGACCGGACTTGCCAGAAATCAGCCGGGGCACGCACATGGTCAAGGATGCGAGATCGTAAATTCGTCTAAAAGCTTAGCAGAGTTTCAAATTAACTTGGCGGCGTCTGTGAATAAATTTTTATTGGCTTGCTATATGGAGAAGAAATCGTGTGTAAAAGCGGGGCAAGCAGAAACAGCGGCAAACACTTCTGATGAGGAACTGCCTTTTTAACGTTTTTAACCGACAACCATATTCGCCCCCTTCCGCCTGTCTGTAAACAAAGTGCTGCGGGAGGCCTAATTCAAAAAACTCAACGGAAAATGACTGAGTATGCGAAATAACAGGGATACAATAGCCGGGGACTCGTCAGCCTCGGTTATTGTATGTTTTAAGAACGAACGTTCTTTCCTATATGCAGGAAATCGCCGTATCGAAGCAGAACAAAAGGGAGAGCAAATAAACTGAAGCAGGGCAGTAATTGTTGCTGGGAGGAATAAAGAAATGAATGAGTATCTTTTTAAATTGACGCTACTCTTTATTCCTGGGGTATGGGCAGTTACTGTCCTTGATCATTTAATAATTCATCGCGAATGGAAATTAGAACACTGGATCCGATATTCCGTTTTAACCAGTCTTGGCGCCTACGGAGCATACAGCTTTTTGTTATGGTGTGCGTCAAAGATTTTTGCAGTCAGCGATGCTACAAATTTCAATTTATCCTTGAACAAAGGGGCTGCAGCACTAGATTTCTTTGAGATCGGAACAGTATCCGTTATCGCAGTAGTAATTGCCTGGGGCATTGCTTGTGGTATTGAGAAAAACTGGCTTTTTCAACTTGCAAAAAAGGCCGGGCTTTCATCGCTCGATAGCCCCTATAGCGTTTTTCATCAAATAATGAGGAACGATCTGAATCAATCTTGGGTGCGTATTCGAGACCTCAAAAATGATTTAATGTATCAAGGATGGATACAGCGCTATTCTGACGATCCTATGCAAAATGAACTTTATTTGCGTGATGTAAAAGTTTATGGCAATAAATCAGGGGAATACTATTACGAGGCAGATAGTGTGTTTTTAGCGTTTTGTAAGGAAAGCCACACTATTGAACGTGAAATACAATAAATTGTTTGGGGAACACTGCCTAACATACTTTCATTGAGAACGGAGGATGAAAAATGTCTGAAAAATCTTCTCCACAATCAACGCCAAAACCGACATCAAACCCAGTTTTTCGCAGGGACGGTGTCAATCAGCCGCCGACAGCACCACGACCGGCAGCACCGCCACCACAAGGGCCCAAACCAGCTAAATGAAGTATGGTGTAAAGAGTTTGCGCTGGTTTTTTAAGGAAGTGACAAAATGACTACAGCTCGCCCCCAGGATTTCCTCGTCGGTCTGGTTCATGAGCTTTGCAAGCTGCCTCGCGAAACAGGCTGGGTTGAATTTAAAGAGAATAACGGCGACCCGGCAGAAATCGGCGAATACATTTCCGCATTGGCCAATTCGGCTGTATTAGCGGATAAGGCGTTTGCCTATTTGGTTTGGGGCGTGCGTGACGGTTGCCAGGATATTGTTGGTACGACGTTTGACCCGGTGGCGAGCAAGGTGGGCAACGAAGAACTGGAAAACTGGTTGCTCCGCTTTCTCAGTCCCAAGATTGATTTTCGGTTCTACAGCCTGACAATCGAAGGCAAGCCGCTGGTGCTGCTCGAAATTGGCCGCGCCTTTCGCCACCCGGTGCAGTTTCAAAATCAAGAATTCATTCGCATCGGCTCTTACAAAAAGAAACTAAAAGATTATCCGGAGTTGGAGCGACAACTTTGGCGCGCCTTTGACCAAACGCCGTTCGAAGATATGGTTGCCGCGGAGAACCTTGGCGTAGATCAGGTTTTGAAGCTGCTGGATTACCCTGCATATTTTGATTTGATGAAACTGCCATTGCCGGAAAATCGGGATCAGATTTTGGCGGCGTTGTCGGCTGAGCGGCTGATCGGACGCATGGAATCGGGGCAATGGCTTATAACCAATTTGGGTGCAATTTTATTTGCCAAGCGATTGGCAGACTTCCGAACCCTGAGCCGAAAGGCGGTTCGGGTGATTCAGTACCAGGGCGACAGCCGGATTCAAACCTTGAAGGAACAGGTGAGCGGCAAGGGGTATGCTTGCGGCTTTGAAAGTGTGATTTCCTACATTAATGCGTTATTGCCGGCCAACGAAGTGATTGGGCAGGCTTTGCGGAAAAACGTGGCGATGTATCCAGGGCTGGCCATTCGCGAATTGGTGGCGAATGCGTTGATTCATCAAAACTTTTTCGTTACTGGTTCCGGCCCGATGATTGAAATCTTTGATCAACGCATGGAAATCACCAACCCCGGCGGTCTTTTGGGCGATGTTGCCAGAATGCTGGATAATCCGCCACAATCACGCAACGAAGCCTTGGCTTCGTTTATGCGCAGGGCGGGCTTTTGTGAAGAGAGAGGCAGCGGGATCGATAAAGTGGTGCTCGCCACCGAAACGTATCAACTGCCAGCGCCGATGTTTGAGGTCAGTGGAGATTCAACCCGGGCGACGCTGTTCGCGCATCGTCCGTTATCGCAAATGGACAAAGCAGATCGGATTCGGGCCTGTTATTTGCACGCCTGTTTGCGTTATGTGCAGCGCAGCTTCATGACCAATACGACGATTCGCGAGCGGTTCGGGCTTGATCTGAAAAATAGCGCCACCGCGTCCAGGTTGATCAAAGAAGCGGTAACCGCTGGGATGGTCAAACCCCAGGATGAAAATGCGGCGCCCAAGATGATGCAGTATGTGCCATTTTGGGCATAACAAATGTGGAGCTTACTTGCTGGGTACTTGCTGGGTACTTGCTGGCCGGGCGAAAAATAGATCAAAAATTGCAAGGATGATCGTGACAAAGCCTGATATAAAGGGATTCTCGTCAAGGGAATTTTACTTGCTGGGTACTTGCTAGCAGAAGACTTCGCGTCCCTGGGCGCTTACTAGTCGGTGAAAGTCCGATACGGGGGTTGATAGTGCCAACCGTTAGCCTAAGACAAGCTCGACGAGGAAACGATCGAGCTAAAGGAAGACGACGAGGAATAGAGCAAACTAACTGAAAATAGCAAGGACACCTGTCACATTCGTTGCGGCAGGTGTCTTTTTCTTATCAAAAATAAAAACCCGCCGGGGTGCGCTTGTTGCGGCCGAGGCCGCCCCAGAGGCGTGGCAGGTATTGTTGCTTCGTATTATAGTGCTC
>JBGSKE010000066.1:0-11481 GCA_041741355.1 Negativicutes bacterium
ATCGACATCGTGCAGCAAACCGACGCTGCCCCAATATTCGACGTCCTCGCCAAATTTTTCCGCGTAGGCCCGCATGGCGATCTCGACTGCCAGGCAATGCTTCAACAGCACCTCGCTCGCTACATGGCGGCGCAACTCAGCCCAGGCTTTTTGTCTTGTTTCCGTCATTACTTACCCTCCCGTCTTTTCCTGCAATGAAAAAGGACCGCGCGCAGCGGTCCTTTGCTTGTTTCCCTGCTATAAAACCCGCCGGGCGCCCAGATACCGCTCGCCCCAATAGTGGCCAAACAAGTCGGCTACCGCTACGCCACGGCTTGAAGTCGCACTGATGAACTGGCCGTTGCCGATATAAATACCGACATGCGACGGACCGGGTTCATACGTTTCAAAGAACACCAGATCGCCGGACTGCAATCGCTCCGCGGCAACCGGCCGGCCGATGCCAAACTGCCCGTCCGCCATGCGCGGCAAACTGATGCCGACATTGGCAAAGACATAACGGGTGAAGCCAGAGCAATCAAAGCCGCGCGGCGTATTGCCGCCGAACCAGTAGGGAACGCCGATATGCTGAAAACTCGTCTGAATCAGGCGCCGCACGGTTGCAACCGGAGCGCCGCGGCTGACCGGCAAATCACGGCCCACCATCAGTCGATACAGTTCGGGAGTCACTTTGCCGTCTACCGAGATTTTTTTCTCGCGTTGCAGCATTTTGACAGCTTCAGCCGTCACATCGCCGTACACGCCATCCATCGATCCGACCACATAGCCCATCTGAGACAGTTTTTGCTGGAGAATCAACACTTCGTCGCCACGGTCGCCGACCTGCAATGGCTCAACCACTGCGGAATTCGGAGTTTCGACCTGCGGTGCGGCGCTTACCGCCGACAACAGCAAAGTCAGGGACAAGACAACCAACAATACAATACGGAATCTGCGCAACGACAGCGCTCCTCTCTGTTGCCTCCGGGGTTAGCTGACGGGTTAGGGTTGAAGGCGCCCTACTCGGCATTCCGAGTTTCACCCCAAAAAACGGTTCCCCCGTACCTGAGCTGGATTCGGCTAGTTAAAAGCTCACAATATATACTATTCGTTATATCGGCAAAAAGTCCTGCCGACCTAAGATAAAATCAAATTATTTTTTCCCAAGTTCGTCGCGAATCAGATATAACGGGCGGCTTTTGACTTCCTCAAAAATCCGGCCCACATATTCGCCGACAATCCCCAATCCGATCAGTTGCAACCCGCCCAGGAGAAAGATGCTGGCCGAAGTCGTCGCCCAGCCGGGCACCGCTTCTGCAGTGAAAAGCTTGATAAACAGCACATGGCCAAACAGGGCGAAACTGCCCGCGCCCAGCAACAATCCCGTATAGAAAGCGATCCGTAGCGGCAATTTGGAATGGGCCGTGATGCCATCCAGGGCAAAGTGCAGCATCTTGCCGAGCGAGAACTTGGATACGCCAGCCAACCGCGGCGGCGCGACAAACTCGACAAACACCTGGCGATAGCCGATGGAACTGATGATCCCCCGAATAAACTTGGCCCGCTCGCCAAACCGGCGGAACCCCAGCACGACTTTGCGGTCGAGCAGGCGAAAATCGGAACCGCCTTCGGTAATATGGATCTTGGAGATGGCGTTGATCATTTTATAGAACAAACGCGATGTCATTTTTTTGAGCAGCGAGGCGCCTTCGGTATCCTTGCGGATGGTCTGGACGATCTCAGCCCCGGCTTCCCAGTGCGCAATCAGCTCAGGCAACAGGGCCGGCGGATGCTGCAGATCGCCGTCCATCGTAATCACCGCGTCGCCGTCGGCGTTTTCCAGGCCACAGGTCAAGGCAGTCTGAAAACCGTAATTACGAGCCAGAATCAGCGCCCGCACCCGTTCGTCCTGCTGGGTCAGTCGGTCCAGCACCAGCGGCGTCGCATCGCGCGAACCGTCATCGACAAAAATCAGTTCAAAACGGTACCGCAGCGGCTCCATATAGCGGACAATCTCCTGATGCAGCACGCTGATATTATCCTGTTCGTTATAAACTGGCACCGCAATCGAAATCAGTTTCTGTTTCGTTTGTTCCATGCAACCGTCCCGTCTCTTTTATTTCTCAGCGCTGTCCATCCGACGGCAAATCAGGACGCAATACTACCGCGCCGGCCTGATAAATCGGTTGAATTTCGTGTTGCTGTTTTTCCGTGTTCAGTAAAATCAATACTCTGATACAGAGTGAAATGCCAGTCGGGCAATCAATCTCCTGAGTACCGAATAGCGGCACCTCGCTCCAGCCCAGTTCGCGGGCGGCCGAGGCCGGAAAGGCCGCATTGAGATCCGGCGTGGAGCTGAAGATGACAGCGGCGATATCGCCTGGTTTCAAGGCATTAGCC
Source organism: Negativicutes bacterium (assembly GCA_041741355.1). Lineage (GTDB taxonomy): Bacteria > Bacillota > Negativicutes > UBA1444 > UBA1444 > UBA1444. The sequence continues at coordinate 2,380 of JBGSKE010000066.1, forward strand.
TTGGTCAGGGCTACCAGCAGATTTTTTGTCGCGGAGCGGACCGCTGCCGGTTCATTGGCCATCGCGGTCGTTGCGCCGCGTAATCCTCTGAGCATTTCCCGTTCGCCTCCTCTAGTTGCCGCTGCAAATGCAGCTAGGGTCTTCGGCCATGTAGTCGCCGCCTGATGCATGCCAGGCCCGGGCCCGGCAACCGCCGCAGATATTTTGATAGCCGCAGGCGCCGCATTGGCCGCCCAGGCTGGCGGTGCGCAATTCCAGAAACAACGGCGATTCCCGCCACAGTTTGGCAAATCCGCCCTCGCGGACATTGCCGGCTTTCAGCGGAAAATACGGACAGGGCTGTAAATCGCCATTGGGCAAAATGACGCAATAGGCAGTCCCGGCGATACAACCCTTGCTGAATCGCATCGGGATTTCTTTTTGCGCGGCGATCCGCATGAATTGCGGCGCACAGGTCGGTTTCAGCTCGATCGAAACCTGCCGCTGCTTCTCCAAAATAGCGGATAACAATGCTTCCTGCCGGTCAACTGGCAAACTACGGTCCTTGATGTTATCGCCGCGACCCGTCGGCACCAGAAAGAAAATATGATGCGCCGCCGCACCCCATTCGATCGCTTTATCGGTAATCGCCAACACTTCCGGCTCGTTCCAGTCCATCACCGTCGTATGGACCTGGAAAGGCAAACCGGCCTCGCGGCATACTCGCATCCCTTCGACGGTAGCCGCCCAGGCTCCTGCCGACTGGCGAAACCAGTCATGCCGCTCGGGTGAAATACTGTCCACGCTGATGCCCGCCGCCGCCAAACCCGCCTGTTTCAATTCAGCCACTTTTTCCGCTGTCAGCAGAATTCCGTTCGTGCCCAGCACCGGGCGCAGGCCGATCGAACGGGCATAAGCGATCAGTTCCAACAGATCCGGTCGCAGCAAAGGTTCACCGCCGCTGAAGACGAAGATACGAAAGCCGCAAGCAAAAGCATCGTCCAGCAGCCGCTTCCCCTCTTCCGTCGTCAGTTCGTCGGCAAGACAAGCTCCGGCGTCGCGATAGCAATGCAGGCAGGAAATATTGCAGGCTTGGGTCGTATTCCAGGAAATCAGCATTATTTTGCTTCCTTCGCCGGTTCTTGCCAGAAGCAGGCCGGGTCGTCGCCCCAGATATCGCCGTCCACCGCCGCCCTGATCCGGCAACCGCCGCACAACAAGTTCTGCGAACATTTGCCGCACTGGTTGTGTAGCTGCTCCGGTTTGCTGCGCAGCCGGCGCAATATGCCGTCATTCGCCTCAAGATCGTTCCATATCTCGCTGAAGTTGCGCTCGCGCACATTGCCCAGCGTCAGGTCGGTCCAAAACTGGCAGGGATGCACATTGCCCAAGAAATCGACGTCGGCCATCCGGTCGCCGGCCGAGCAGCCGCCGTGCATTTCCAGCAATTGCCGCACTTCGTCGACCCGCTCGGGATTGGTGCGCTGGATATAATCGAGCAAATACAGACCATCCGCATGGTTATCGGTGGTCAGGATTTCGATTTCAACACCCCGTCGGTTAAAATCAAGGGTTTTCTCAATCAGGAACTCGGCGATCGCGCGTTTTTCTTCGGTCGGCAGGTCCAGGCTCTTCATGTCGCTGCCGCGCCCGGCGTACACCAGATGATACATGCAGAAACGGTCGACTTTTTCCTGCTCGATGATATCCATCACCGCCGGCAAATCCTGTTTGTTGAGGTTGTTGAGCGTAAAACGGACCCCGGTTCGGTTGCCAGCGGCCTTGGCAGCGCGAATCCCGGCAATCGCCGCTTTGAACGCGCCTTGTTCGCCGCGAAACTCGTCATGGATTTTTTCACAGCCATCGATGCTGACGCCAACATACTGAAAGCCCGCTTCTTTGATTAGCTGGGCGGTAAAGTCATCGATCAGCGTCCCGTTCGTCGACAGGACGATCCGCAATCCCTTCTCCACGGCATACGCCGCCAATTCAAAGATATCGGGACGAACCAGCGGCTCGCCGCCGGAAAACATCAACACAGGCACTTTTGTCTCTGCCAGGTTGTCGATGAACGCTTTGCCTTCTTCAGTGGTCATCTCACCGTCACGCGCCGACTCGGTCGCTTCGATGTAACAGTGGCGACACTTGAGATTGCATTGGGAAGTGATGTTCCAGACCACTACCGGCGACCGGTCGGAAGAGAACTGCAGCAAGCCAGCCTGCATTTCGGCTTGTCCATGATGCTGCCGCATCACATTGGAAATCGTGGCTGTTCCGCATAACAATTTGGTGAACCCGATCAAAATTATTCCTCCCTGCTATTGACCCTGCAACGCCTAAGCCGGAAACTGCAGAACGAACGTTGTCCCTTGGCCGATTTCACTGCTGACAGCAACCGTGGCGCCATGCCGTTCGATGATTTCCCGGGCAATGGATAAGCCCAGGCCAGTTCCATGATTCTCCCGCGTATGGGCTTTATCTACCTTGTAAAACCGCTCCCAGATAAACGGCAGATCGGCGACCGGAATTCCGGCGCCATCGTCAGTCACAGTCAGTGTTACCAGATTGTCCGCCTGTTGCAGGTCAACCGACACCCTGCCCTGTGCTGGCGTATATTTTAGCGCGTTATCCAGCAAGATTAACATTAATTGTACCAGACGATCCCCATTGCCGGGAATAGGGGGGATTTTTTCCGCGCCATGCCAGATGAGTTCCACGCCTTTATCGGCGTATTTCCCCCGCAGCATCGCCACGACATTGTCCACAACTTCCGCTAGTGGGATCGACTCCAGTTCCATGACAAACTGCTTTGCCTGCAACCGGCTAAGATCCAGCAAATCGCTGATCAGCCTTTCCAACCGCTCGGTTTCACTGACGACCAGTCTGGTAAATCGCTCCGCCTGTTGCGGGTCCGTCACGGTTCCATCCCGCAGCGCTTCGGTGTAGCCGCGGATAATCGTCAACGGCGTGCGCAATTCATGCGATACATTAGCGACAAATTCACGCCGCAACTTTTCCATCTGCTCGGTGCGTTCGACAAAACGCGCCAGTTCCTGCGCCAGCGTATTCAGCGACTGCCCCAGTTGCCCAACCTCATCCTGGCTGGTGATCTTGACTCGGTTATCATAGCGACCCTTGGCCATGCACGCCGCCGTTTCCTCCATTTCACGCAACGGGCGAACGATGCCGCGCGACAGCCGCCTGACAATAAACAAGGTCAGCGCCAGGGCAAGCAAGCCGATCAAGCCGATCGCCAGGTAGACGCGGCTGAGAAAATCATTGATTCCCTGCACCGGCGCATTCAAAATAATCGCGCCGCTTGCCGCGCCGCTCGCGTTGATAATTGGCACCGCAACGATCATCATGTCTTCGCCGTAATAGGGATGAAAAAACGTTCGGGTCAGGGTTTTGCCGGCAAATACCGGTTCAATGTCTTTCAGCAGGTTGCGAACCGCCGTGGAGGATCGCATGCCGCCAGAACCCGGCCGGCCGCCCTGAGCAGCGCCCTGAGCAGGTCCTTGCCGATCCCGCATGTTGCGCCGCGGCGTCGATGACATGACAATCATCCGGCCGGAAGCGTCCACCGCCCAGATGCGGGCGTCGAGAAACCCATCGATCCGGTCAGCCAGTTCAACCAGTTCCGGCGCAGTCAGCTTGCCGGTCATGAAATCATCAAGAACGCGTGACATTTCCTGCCCTTTGCCAATCAGCTCCTGCTGCTTGGCGCTAAGGAAATATTGCCGGACCAGCGCGGATGCCCCTACGGCAAATCCGGCCAAAATCAGCGCAACAACCAGCATGAAGTTCACAAACAACTTGGTTTGCAGCGAAGGCTTCACACCCGTACCTCAAACTTGTAGCCTACGCCCCAGACTGTCTTGATATCCCAGGCCGAATCGTCCTGAACCTCCAGTTTTTGCCGGATTCGCTTGATATGCGTATCGACGGTGCGGGTATCGCCAAAATATTCATAGCCCCAAATCGATTCCAACAATTGCTCGCGCGAAAAAACCCGACCCGGATGCGAGGCGAGATGCCACAATAGGTCCATCTCTTTGGCCGTCAATTGAACCGTGTGGCCTGACGAAGTCGCAGCGTATTCCTGGCGGTTGATCGTCAGCTGAGCAAACGTAAGAATGGCGTCCTTGCTCGCCATTTCCTCGCCGGAATGGGCCATACGCCGCAAAACCGCCTTCACTCGTGCCACCAATTCACGCGGATTGAACGGCTTGGCCAGGTAATCGTCAGCTCCCAGCTCCAGGCCCAATATCCGGTCTTCGTCCTCGGTCCGCGCCGTCAGCATGATGACCGGAACCTGCGAAAACTTGCGTACCTGGCGACAGACTTCCATGCCGTCCAACACCGGCATCATGATGTCCAGTACGATCAGATCCGGTTTTAGCTGCTGGGCTTTGAGGATCGCTTCCGCTCCGTCGGCAGCCTGTATCACGGCAAAGCCTTCTTTGGTCAGGTAGAGTTCCAGCAGTTCACGAATTTTTTCATCATCATCGGCAACCAATACCTTGGACTGCGCCATTTTTCACCCTCCAGATTTTAGAAAACCCGGCTTTCGCCGAGTTTCTATCGACAGCGAAGGCCGTGGTTGCTCTTTTGTCGATAAGATAATATTAACCTTTCTTATCGACCCGCAAAAAGCTCCCGGAGAGGCTCCGGGAGCTTCACTATAGCCGACGACTCAGATATTTTCGACCGCCGCCATTAGATCCTTGCGGGTTTTGTAGCCGGTAAACCGGCTCACTTCTTTGCCGCCTTTGAACACGATAAAGGTCGGCACCGCTTTTACATTAAAACGGCTAGTGAGTCCCGGCAGTTCGTCGATATTCACTTTCGCCACAATCGCTTTGCCTGCCAGTTCCGCTTCCACCGCTTCGACTTCGGGACCGGCCATTTTGCAGGGACCACACCAAGAAGCCCAAAAGTCAACCAGTACCGGCTGCTCAGCCGTCAACAGTTTCTCATCAAAAGTCGATTCGTTGCCTACATTAATTACAGCCATATCTGACACCTCTTTCACATCCCCCCTCCGGGGGGGTCTATGTTAATTGTAAGAAAAATTTGCCGAAAAGTCAATCTCGATTATTAAGTTGAACAATTTGTATAGCCCAGACGGTTGATCCTGCCTGCAGCGGCTATTTTTCCGGCAAAACTCGCGATAAATCCAGCAAACAGCCAGCCCAGGATAAGCCGACGCCAAAACCGAGCACGACAACTTTTTGCAGTCTTGCCGCCTCAATGCTCAGCAAGATTTCTTCCAGCGCCAGCGGGATCGTACTTGACACGGTATTGCCGCAGAAATCCGGTTTGTTCCAGAAAGGTAGCCCTTGCAGCTTGCATTTGTGTTGCAGCGACTCCAGCATGAAGCGATTTGCCTGATGAAAAACAAAATAATCGATTTCTTCGCGTGTTAAGCCTGCCTTTTTCAACACTTTCTTCAGCGCGTCAGGCGCCACGGCTTGCGCAAACGCAATCACCGATCGGCCATTCATATAGAAATTATGATTGGTTCTGATATTGCCGGCAGCATCCACGGTTTCAACGCTGGGACAAGTCACCGCCGGATTGCGCATTCCGCCAACCGGCACAATGATATCGTCGCCGCCGGAGCCATCGGTTCCGAACACAAAACAGCCCAGCCCATCACGTTCCATGGATTCCGCCGCGATGAGCGTCGCCGTGGCCGCGTCGCCAAAAATCGCCCGCGCAGCTGCATCCTGCGGATGAATCCACTTGCTGTAGGTTTCCGCCGTCAGCAACAAAACTTGTTTGGCCTGGCCGGTTTCGATCAGGCCTTTGGCCATCGACAATCCATAGACAAAGCCCGAACAACCCAGATTGAAATCAAAAGCGCCGCAATGATCGGGGATGCCTAGCCGGTGTTGCAACAGGCAGGCGGTTGTCGGCAAAAAATAATCCGGCGATTGCGTACACAATACAATAAAGTCGATTGTCGACCGATCGATCCCATACTTGGCAAACAACTTCTCTGCCGCACAAAACGCCATGTCCGAAGAGCATTCACCGGCCGAGGCAATGTGTCGTTCATAAATTCCGGTTTTTTTGGTGATTCGTGACTGGGCGTCATTATACTCGATATGAACCGGTAAATAAGAAGCAATTCCTTTGATATAAGCTTTCATCTCATTCTCCTCGAATCGTTTTTGCCGGACGCTGCACAAGGTTTCTGCTTAAGACTACTCTTATAGTATAGTAAAAAACCGGTCGACTTGGCTAGCCACCCTGATGACTGTTTTCTGCTAGAGAAGCAAACCACCAAAACATCTTTTCACCTCACCAACACTACAAAAATATGACTTCAATCCCATATATCATAAGCGTTTTGGGCGCATCGCCGCACGCAGGCGCATTGAGATTCCGCTATAATATATAAAAATCTCCCCGCAATGCCGGATACAAGAAAGGATGTTCGAAAATGGATCTGATAAATGCTTTGGAAACGAGGCGCTCGGTGCGCAAATACGCGGCGCGTCCGGTGGAACGCGAAGTGATTGAAAAATTGATTCAGCTGGCCACCCAGGCGCCAAGCGCGATGAATGCCCAGCCCTGGGTGTTTGCCGTATTTAGCGACAAGGCCAGACTGGAAGAGATTTCAACCCGCGCCAAAGCCATCGTGCTGGAAGGTATGCACGAACATCCGGCGCTGGAAAAATATCGCGGCGCCCTGTCCAAACGGGCGTTCAACATTTTTTACAACGCGCCGGTTTTAGTCGTGATTTATGCCAAACCGGAAGGACCGGAGCCGGAGACCGACTCCTGTCTGGCGGCGCAAAACTTCATGCTGGCGGCGCACAACGAAGGACTGGGCACCTGCTGGATCGGCTTCGCCAAGTATCTGCTGGACAGCGCCGAATTCAAGGCTGAAGCGGGCATCCCGTCGGAATATGTGGCAGCAGCGCCGATGATCCTCGGCTACCCTGCAGTAGATCATCCGCCGGTGCCGCGAAAGACGCCGGAAATATATTACTACTGAAATAAAAGAGCGCGTTTAAAGCCTAAACTTTGAACGCGCTCTTTTTATTTGGCTGTGAGTGATCAGTAAGCCGGGTTCTGTGCCGCTTGCGCGGTGGCGATCATCTGTCTGGGCCGCCGATTGCCCGGCGGCTCTAGCGACGCAACCCGGAAGGTTCAGCGGGCCGCTTCATCCCTTCCCTATTCGGTCTTGCTCCGGGTGGGGTTTACCTAGCCGGCCGGTCACCCGGCCGCTGGTGCGCTCTTACCGCACCGTTGCATCCTTACCGGCCAAAAGGCCGGCGGTCTTCATTTCTGTGGCACTGGCCCTAAGGTCGCCCTCGCTGGACGTTATCCAGCACCCTGCCCTGTGGAGCCCGGACTTTCCTCGACCGCATCCAGTGCGGCCGCGATCGCCTTTTCTACTCACAGCCAAAATCTACAAGCATTGGGGATCGGATTTATAGAATACCATACTGGACCAGCCTGGTCAAACCCGGATCATCGAACCCATCATTTTATTAAAACTCCAGCCGGCGCCTTCTTTTTCGCCAGTTTCGACAAACTGCTGCAACACTGCGTTCAGTTCATCAGCATAATGCACGATCACCGCTTCCTGCGTCGCACAGCCAACCGGCGATCCTTTGTCCCGCGAACCATGATGCGACAGGACGATATGCAATAGTGATTTCCGTTCGGCCGCCGATAAAAACTGGATGCCGCGGGCCGCTGCATCGATGATCAACACTCCGGCGGTGATATGGCCGACCATATGACCATTTTCGGTGTAGGAAAAGCCGATGTCGGCGGATATTTCTTCGGTTTTGCCAATGTCATGCAGCAGCGCGCCGGCAACAATCATATCCCGGTCGACGCCCGGCACGGTCGCAGCAATCGCCAACGCAGTCTCGGCCACATCAACCGAATGCTCGAGCAAACCACCGATATAGGCATGATGAAACCGCTTGGCGGCCGGGTTGCGAATAAACTGTTCCCAGCGGGAACCGCTGAAAATTTCGCCGAGCAGTCCACGCAGAGGCGGCCGACTGATCTCGGCAACCAGTTTCAAGAATTTCTTTTTGTACACTTCCCGATCTTTTGATGTAACCGGCAATAAATGCGAAACATCTTTACCGGGCGGCAACAAATCGACATAATCGGCCAAAAATTGCAATTTACCCTCGCCGCCGTAACGATCGGCCTGAATCTGGCCGCTGACGACTGCGGGAACCGCCTCAGTCAGTTCTTTGACGCGCGCCACCGATTCGGCGTTGAAACAGATGAAGCCCATCGACCCGCTCTGATCCTCCACCGACCCCCGCACAAACCATGATCCGTTGGCGGACTGCGAACTCTTCTGGACCCAAAGGATCACTTCCTGCTTGTCCAATCTATTGCCAACACGAAGTTCAGCCAGTTTCAAATATTTCACGCTCCCTGCCCTCGATTTCAACACTATTGCAAAGCAAAACGCGCCCGAAACGGTCAGAGCGCGTTTTCGTTTTGCTGCTGTTTCTGTTATTATTGTATCTGTTCGGCAACCTTCCCGTCAATGCGCCCTGCCGGCGGAAAACCGCATTCCGGCGCAGCGAATGGTCGCCTGCAGCGAAACTTATTTTAACTTATCCGCAAAGAACGCCGCATTTCCCTTGCAATTTCCCTGGTGACATGCTAAAATTTTCCCCGTAGCCTGTGTAACCTTTGCACAAGGAGGTGAATCCCTTGCCACAAATCAAATCTTCGATCCGTAGTGTAAAAACTGATGCTGAACTGCGCGCCAAAAACTTTTCCGTCAAGTCGTCGGTAAAAACTGCTATCCGCAAAACAGCAGAAACCATTACTGCCGGCAAAACTGAAGAAGCCACGACCCTGCTTGCCAAGGCGGCAAGCAAGATCGATAAGGCTGCGTCCAAAGGCGTGCTCCATAAAAACACTGCCGCACGCAAGAAGTCGCGTCTGGCAAAAAAACTCAACGCCGCTGTCAAGTAAGGCGTTCTGTTGTCATGTTTTCAAGCCAAACCCCCTGTCCTGATTTGGACAGGGGTTTGTTTTACTGGCAAAGTTCGATGATCACCCGCTCCAAATAGGGCTTAGGATCGCCGCCAGAGCGGATGGCCGCATTGGCGTCGGCCAGCG
>JBGSKE010000067.1:0-9662 GCA_041741355.1 Negativicutes bacterium
TTCGCCTAAAAAATCTCCAATACAACCGGGCAATGATCGCTGCCCATCACTTCCGGCAAAATTGCCGCTTCTCGGATCTGTGGCGCAAACAGGTTTGAAACCAGGAAGTAATCAATCCGCCAACCGATGTTCCGTTCACGAGCTTTTGCCATGTATGACCACCATGAGTATGCGTCGCGCCGGTCGGGGTAAAGATGGCGAAAGCTGTCCGTCAACCCGGAATGCAGCAGTTCCGTCATCTTGTCTCGTTCCTGCGGTGTGAACCCGGCATTGTTCTTGTTCGAGGCCGGATTTTTGATATCGATTTCTTGATGAGCAACATTCAGATCGCCGCAAATGATCACCGGTTTTATCGCAGCCAACGTGGCAACATAACTGCGAAACGCGTCTTCCCACTGCATCCGATAGTCGAGCCGGGCCAGCTCGCGTTGAGAATTCGGCGTATATACATTCACCAGTTGAAAGTCGGCGAACTCCAGTGTGATAATCCGCCCTTCCTGATCATGTTCCGCCATTCCCATGCCGTAGGCAACCGATAGCGGCATCTGCCGCGTAAAGACCGCCGTCCCCGAGTAACCCTTCTTTTCTGCGCTGTTCCAGAACTGTTCATAGCCGTGAAAATGGACTTCCGCTTGTCCCTGTTGCATTTTGGTTTCTTGCAGGCATACGATGTCCGCGGCAGTTCCGGTGAAGAAATCATTAAACCCCTTGTTGATGCAAGCTCTCAGCCCATTGACATTCCATGACACCAGTTTCAAATCGGTCACTCCTCTATTAAAGCCTGATGTTTATTGATTCTCCGCTAGCGCACGAATCCCTTTCAACTCGCCGTACGTGTATTGCAAAAAATCCTGCTCCCGCCGTTTTATCGGCAGTTGCAGGATTTTTTGCGAAGGTTGTAGCTTATTTGTCTTGGGGATTCGCTGATATAACGGAGATGTTCAGATGTTCTCAGGAGAAATACTGAAATAATGAAGAGCATATTTGATTCGAACCGAATAATTCGTCGTCAATGCAACGATGTCAATTTAGAAAATCAACATGGACGTTGATTTTAGGACTAATGCGACGGACGGAGCATTTTAGTCCGTCAGGTAGTTACTGCATGACGATACGAATTTAGGTGAAAATCAACAATGCTCGAATTTATTCAGTATTTCCTATAGATTCTCTGATATCTCCAACTCCATCAAAGCCGAGCTGAACGACTTGCCGTGGATGTCCAGCGCCAGGGTGCGAGTCACGCCGCCGCCGAGCGCCTGATACATGACAAAATTCAGCGCGCCGATGTTCGGCAGTTCATAGCGGACGACGTCGCCTAAAACGACACCGTCGAAAAACGCCTTGACCCGGGCTGCGGTGACCTGTTGTTCCAGCAATGCATAATTGGCTGGATCATAGGCGATCACCGAAATATTCGAAATGTTTCCCTTATCGCCGGTGCGGGAGTGCGCCAATTCTCTTAGTTTCATCCTAGATCACCTCGTATTGCACAGAATAATTGACGACCGAATCCGGCACGATGACCGAAACCATCGCCACCACTTCGCGGGCCGATTTCCAGGCGCCGCCGCCGCCGGCCGGACCGTTGGTATACAGCGTTTCCACTTCGTTGCCGATCCGGACCGCCTCCGCCATCGTTTCCGTCCGCCCGGTCACCCGTACCCTTACTTCATAAGGATCGTGCCCAGCTGACAGTTTCTCGCCATGCAAGGAATCGACACCCATAAAATCATAGCGGCTCTCCTGCAGTTTGACGCCCATGAACTCCAGCCGTTCCTTGACGATATCCAGCGCCAACCGACCCCGGTTGACCGCGCCTGGGCCGGCATAACTGATCTGGCCTTCGCCGATATAACTGTCCACATAGCCCAGCGATACTTTGAGCAACCCGGTTTTGGCCGCACCGGTCCCACCGCTCACGCGTACCTGATCTTTGCCGATCTGCTCCATCTTGACCCCGGTAAAATCAGCAACGACATCCGGCGTGAAGTAGGTTTTCGGATTGTGGATTTCATACAGCAACTGTTCTTTACAGGTGGCCAGCGTGACCATCCCGCCAGCAGATTCCACCTTAGTAATCACCAAAGAACCATCGGCGCCGACTTCGGCGATCGGGAACCCGAGATGACCCACTCCTGGGACATCTTTGAACCCCGGGTCTGAGAAATATCCGCCGGTGACCTGCCCGGCGCATTCGAGCAGATGACCGATCACTGTCGCCTGACCCATCAGGTTCCAATCGTCGAGTGACCAGCCGAACTCATAGACAAGCGGCGCGATGAACAGAGCCGGATCGGCCACCCGTCCGGTAATCACGATATCAGCGCCGGCCTGCAGCGCTTCAATAATCGGCGCCGCCCCCAGATAGGCGTTGGCGGAAACCAGCTTATCCTTGATCGTCGACAGCTTGGCGCCGGTTTCCTCGATGGTCAGTTCCTGGTCGCGGATCGCGGCCAGCACATCATCACCGCTGACTGCAGCAATCTTGAGCCCCTTGATGTTCAACTTTTCAGCGATTTGTTTGATTTTGGCCGCGCCGGCTTGCGGATTGGCTGCGCCCATGTTGGTGATGATCTTGATGCCTTTTTTGTGACAAATCGGCAATACCGCTTCCATCCGAGCCGCCAGCAGTGCATCGTAACCCTGGGCCGGATCTTTCATCTTTGCCTGCTGGGCAATCGCGATCGTGCGTTCTGCCAGGCATTCAAAGCACAAATATTGAATGTCGCCTTTTTCGGCCAGCTCCACCGCCGGCTCAATCCGATCACCGGAATAGCCGGCGCCGGACCCCAGTCTGATTTTTTTCATGTCTTCCACCTCTAATTTCCTCTAGAATCTGAATGCGCCGGTAACCACCGCGACAACGGTCATTATGATGGTCGTGGCAAAAGCATAGGGAATCGTGAATTTTTGATGCTCGCCTAGATCGACGCCAGCCAAGCCGACCAACAGGAAGGTCGCGGCTGTCAACGGACTGACAGGAAAACCGGTTGTCATCTGGCCTAAGATTGCCGCCCGGGCGACTTCGATCTTAGCCACTCCCATCGCTTCAGCCGCTGTGGCCAACACCGGCAGAATGCCGAAATAGTAGGAGTCAGGGTCAAACAACAAACTGGCCGGCATCGAAGTAATCGCGGTAAAGACCGGTAAATGACCGCCAAAGCTCGCTGGGACAAAGGAAACCATTGTGCTCGCCATCGCCTTGATCATACCGGATTGGGTGAGAATGCCGGTGAAAATCCCCGCGGCAAAGATAATCGCAATCATGAACACCGCTGATTTCCCCTGGGCGACAATGCGTTCCTGTTGCATTTTTACCTCAGGATAATTCACAACCAAGGCAATAACCAACGCCAACATGAACACCACCGGCAAAGGAATCAGTTTACCCTGCACCAGCGCGACAATCGCCGCTATCGTCAAAATGACGTTAAACCAGACCAAATGGGGCCGTTTCAGTTTTGCCGCCGCCTCATCACCGATTGCCACTACCATGTCTTCGCCAATTTGGCCGACGCCGATCCGTGCCCGTTCTTTGCGTCCCAGCCAGTAACTGAAGAACAGGACCGTAAGCAGGCCGGCGATTTGCGCCGGAATGACCGGGTTGAAAAGTTCCGTCATGTTCAGATGCAAAGAGCTGGCCGCCCGCAACGTTGGACCGCCCCACGGCAGCATATTCATCGTGCCTGCGCCCATGGCCACGATGCAAGTCAGCACCTTGCGATCCATGCCGAGCTTGTCGTAAATCGGCAGCATCGCCGGCACCGCGATTAGGAATGTGGATGCGCCGGAGCCGTCCAGATGGGCCAGCATAGCGATGATCGCCGTTCCCACCGCGACTTTGACCGGGTCGCCGCCGCCGTACTTGATGATCCGTTTGATCGCCGGGTCAAACATGCCGGTGTCATTCATCACACCAAAGTAAAGAATTGCGAAGGTCAACATAACCCCGACTGGCGCTACGCTTTTGATTCCAGCAAAGGCAAAGGTCCCCAATTTCGGACCAAACCCGGCAAGAGCACCGAAAATCATCGGCACAGCGACCAGCGCCACGATGACCGAGGCGCGTTTGGTCATAATCAGCGCCAACAGGGCAAGAATAATGCAGAATCCCCAAAATGAAAGCATGAACGAATCCTCCTTTGTGTATTTGCCAAACTATTTTGCAAGTTCCATGCCAAGCAAAATCAGGCCAAAAACCCTTATCTTTTATCAGAATTGATAAAAACAAAAGAAGAACACCTGCCAGGAACCGACAAAGTCAATTCGCAACAGGCGTTTATCATTTTTGATAACAGCAAGATGTTATTATCATTTTTGCGAAAATTATTTCAATCGTCGATATAGTCCAGCAATGGAAACACCTAGCAGCGCTGCAACTTTTTTCTTTCCTTCGGTCGAGTCGCCGTGTTTTTTCAACAGCTCCACAATGTTCTGCCGTTCAAATTCGCGAACCCGCTGGGCCAACGTTCCTCCGTCCAGGAAGCGCAAGACGGCATCCGCCTGGGCTCGCAGTCGCTGCGGCAAATGCTCCGGCAAAATTTGTTTGCCCGAACTCATCGTACAACAAAACTCAATCGTATTTTTCAAGTCGCGCACATTGCCGGGCCAGTCATATTCCTGCAAAATCCGTTCCACTTCCGGGCTGATGATGATCGTTTCTTTTTTGGGATTACGGTGATTGTCGGCGAAATACCTCGCTAACAGCGGAATATCTTCCTTGCGTTTTCGCAGCGGCGGCAGGTTGATCTGAAAAACATTCACCCGATAATACAGATCCTGGCGAAATGTATTTTTTGCCACCATCATTTCCAGATCCTGATGTGTAGCGCAAATCACCCGGATATCTATCTTTTGTTCGGCAAAACCACCGACCCGCCGCACCGTTTTTTCCTGCAGCACACGTAGCAGTTTCGCCTGCAAGTCATTGCCCATATCGCCGATTTCATCAAGGAACAGCGTGCCGCCGTCAGCTAGCTGCAACAGGCCAGGCTTGCCACCCTTCTTCGATCCGGTAAAGGCGCCTTCGGTATGACCGAACAGTTCGCTTTCCAACAAACCGGCCGGGACCGCTGCGCAGTTGATGGCAACGAAGGGTCTGTGTTTGCGAGCGCTGGCATTATGGATGCCCTGGGCGATCAGCTCTTTGCCGGAACCGCTTTCTCCCTGCAAAACGACATTAGCGTCCGACAGCGCCGCCCGTTCAGCCAGGGCCACACAGGAGCGAAACGCTTCGCTGCAATATATCAGGTCATCAAACGTGTATTTGGCGCTCAAAATCCCTTTGACCGTCCCTTGCAGGTCCAGCACCGTGTTCTTTGCCTTGCCGAGTTCTTCCGACATTTTCTTTGCTTCGGTGATGTCCCTGATAATCGAGACGCCGCCAATGATTTCACCAGCCACGACAATCGGCGACATATCGACGATATATTCCACCTTGCCATCAGTCCGGTAAACGCCGTTCATTGCCTGACCGGTTTTGATCACGCTGGGCAGCATGGCGCCGGGACGTACTTCAGCCAACTTGCGGAACAGGATTTCTTCGGCTTCACGACTGATAATCCGCAGGTACTGCTTGTTGACATACTGGACAATTCCTTCGACGTCGGCAATCAACAACCCCTCATTCAACGAATCAAAGATGTCGATCGACCATTTCGCCAAAGACGCGGCATCAAGGATATTTTTGCCTGAGTTCATCTGTCTGGCCCATGTTCCGGTTGCGCACTCATAGCGGCTCCTCCTCGCTCAGCCTGTTACCGGCCGATTTTTCCAGTCACATGCTGGATATTAATTTTATAAACAATCGACGCGCAACTTCCGCCATCAATATATTCCAGTCCCTGATCGCGCCAGTCATATGAGTATTTTTCAACCAATCCCAGCAGCGCCTGTCTTTTTTCCGCCGGGTCGACAACCTTCGCCGCCGTCCCGTACACCGTCACGCTGTCATATTCCGTATCAAACTTATCGGCGAGCAATTTATGATATCCGACCACTGAAAAGCAAACGCGGGGAATGAAGTCGATGTTGTCGAGTTTGTGACCAATTTGGGCAGTATGAAAGCAGATGCTGTTTTCATGGTAGACATAATTCAGCGGCGTCGCATAAGGATAGCCATCTTGCCCCATCGTCGCCAATGTTCCGTATTCGGCCTCGGCAAGGATTTTTCTTGCCGCTGCATCCGGCATCAGTTTTTCGCGGCGTCGCAGTTCGCGAAACATATAGACCCCCCTTTCAGGAATTTTTCATTTCTTTTATTATTCTATTATTCAACAAAACCGTGCCTGACCCTCCTGTTGGGCCTGCAAAAATAAAGCACCCGCCGTTCCCTGCTCTTGCCAATTTTTCAGAAAGATGGGATAGTATAAAAAGCATCTTTGATTCTTTGAAGGAGCCTGACCAATTACCATGTTCAAACATGATCCGCAAATGAAACCGGTTATCGTGCTGGCGTTACTCACCGCCGCCTGTCTGGTTGGCGATTCGATGCTCTATATTGTGATGCCGACGCATTGGCGCGAATTCGGTCTAGACTCGCTCTGGGAAGTCGGAATTCTGCTTTCTGCCAATCGTCTGGTCAGATTGCCGCTAAACCCTTTGGTCGGCTGGGCCTACAAACGGATCAGTACGCGGCAGGGAGTCTTGATTGCAGCCGTGTTGGCCGTATTAACCACCTTGTCGTATGGCTTCGTCAAAGGTTTCTATCCCTTGTTACTGATTCGCTGCATCTGGGGCGTCGCTTGGGCTTTCTTGCGGCTTGGCTCGTTTTTTGCAATCGCTGATTGCGCCAACGATACTAACCGGGGACATTGCATGGGCCTGTTTAACGGCCTATATCGTCTCGGCAGCCTGGCCGGCATGCTGGCAGGCGGTTTCATCGCCGACTTGTTCGGCCTGGGAACGACGGCGCTATTTTTTGGCGCAGTCACTTTGTCAGCGATTCCAGCGGCCTTTCTGCATGTTCCTGACGCAAAAAATCGACCAGCCGCTTCAACGGAAAAAGCCGCGCCACTTTCCGTTTTTTGGCAAGACTACACAATATTTTTGGCTCTGGCGACGGGAACTGTTGTCGCAATGATCTATCAAGGCGTCTTCACCGCTACATTGAGCTATCTGGTGCAAATCCACAATTCCGCGTCGATTGACATTCTTGGCTTCGCCATCGGCGCCGCTTCACTTGCCGGCATATTACAGGCAATCCGCTGGGCCTGGGAACCGTGGCTGGCCCCGTGGGTAGGTATAAAGTCCGATGGCCGGCATGGTCGAAAAAAAGTTCTGCTGCTATCTCTGTTGCTGGCAACGTTTCTGTTCTGCCTGTTGCCGCTTGAGATTCCGCTATTGCCGTGGCTGCTTGTCGTCATGGGCGTACAAATCACGGCGACAGCCCTGACCACTTTAACCGACGCGATTGCCGCCGATGCGGCGACCCGCTCTTCAAAAATCCTGGTATTAACTGCTTACTCGCTGGCGATTGACCTGGGTTCTGCCATTGGCCCCCTTGTCGGCTACGCGCTGAATTCGACCGTCGATCCTTATGCAGCATATTGGGCAGCGGCGTTGTTCCTGCTGCTGCTCAGCTTCGCCTGGCTGTTGCCGCGTAAATCGTCGCTGATAAATACTTGAACTAATCGCTGGCGTCCTGCTTGGTGGTCTCGTTAACTTTGGCGCGAGCCGCGTCGATATAATTATAAACAGTATACCGAGTTACTCCCAGTATCCCCGCCACCATTTCGACCGACCCCTTCATCAGGAAAACGCCCCTTTCGTCGAGCTGCTGCACCACAGCAGTTTTTTCGTCTTTGGCTAAAGCGCCGGAATCTCCGCCATAATTCTCCAAAACGTCCTGGATGATGCCGTTCAGCGCTTCCGTCATGCCAGATGCAAAAGTTTCCTTCGTCTCACACGGCGGCGAAAAAAGACTGCTCTCCAGAAAATGACGCCAAGATACCAACGGTGTCTGGTCGACATTGACGCAAAGACAACCGACCAGCTTCCCCTTGTCATCTCGCACAAAGCTTGTTGATGACCGTAAAGTTTTGCCGTCTTTGGTCACGTTGTGGTAGCCCAACAAATCAGCTACCGCATCCCCTTGCTTCCGCACACGTTGCAGCACCATATCGGTCAAGGGCGCTCCAATATTGCGGCTTGTGACATTGCCCGCCATATACACGACCGATTCTTCCGGTCGGGATATGTCATGAAGCACAACTTCGCAATAAGGGCCCACCGCCGCCGCTATCGCGTCGGCAACCGGAATCAGAACCTGCAGGGCGGGCGGAATCTCTCGAGCTTCCATACTTACCCCTCGCTCTCAATAAACTATACGAGTAGTTATTCCCAGTCAGCACACTTTTTTCCTGCACCGTTTCAACACATTTAGTAATTATTTATCTAAATTCAACTTTTTGTTGATGCAACTCCGGTTGTTTGTTGACATTTGTTTGAAAATTTACTATTCTATAGGCGAAGCCAGTATTTAGCGGAAAAGGAAGGTGTCGCTTTGCCAAAACAAGTGGTCTCCACCAGCACGGCCCCGGCTGCCATCGGCCCTTATTCCCAGGCGATTCTCGCCAACGGATTCCTGTTCCTGTCCGGCCAGATTCCGATCGCACCGGAAACCGGAAACGTTCCCGACGGTATTGAAGCCCAAACCCAGCAAGTTCTCAAGAATATGTCCGCCATCTTGGCCAGCGTCGGTATTTCCACCACACATGTGGTAAAAACCACAATTTTTTTGAAGAACATGGATGACTTCGCCACTGTCAACGCGATTTATGCCTCCTATTTTCCGGCTGATCCGCCGGCCCGTTCCACTGTGCAGGTCGCCAAACTCCCCAAAGACGTTCTGATTGAAATCGAAGCTATTGCAACCAGCGCTTAAGATTTACGATCCGACAAAAAACGAGGAGGAGTATTCATGCATTTATCTATTAAAATTCTCATCGGCTTAATTCTTGGCATCATCGGCGGTCTAATCGCCGGCCCCACTGCCGTACCCTGGATGAAAGTCTGGATCGCGCCGATCGGCACTATCTTTATTAATTTGATCAAAATGGTTATCGTGCCTGTTGTCCTGGCCTCAATCGTCGCCGGTGTCGCTTCGATCGGCGATGTCAAAAAACTGGGACGCGTTGGCGTCAAGATCATGGTATTTTATTTGGGTACAACCGCATTTGCCGTTTCGATCGGCCTGATGTTCGGCACGCTGATGCAACCCGGCAAAGGCCTCACAATCCCCGCCGGCGCCAAGGCCGCCTCCAAACTGGCGCCCCCGCTGCAAGACGTGCTGGTCAACATCATCCCGTCCAACCCCTTTGTTGCCATGCAAAAAGGCGACATGCTGCAGATTATCGTTTTTGCAATCTTTCTTGGCATCGGTATCACGATGGTCGGCGCCAAAGCCAAGCCAGTTGAAGATTTTTTCAACGGATTGGCTGAAGTAACCTACAAAATCATCGATATGATCATGAGTTTTGCTCCATTCGGCGTATTTGCCCTGATGATGCCGGTTGTCGCCGTTAACGGACCGAAAGTTTTGTTGCCGTTGGCTTCGGTCGTCGCAGCCATGTATCTCGCTGCGATCGTTCATGCAGTTGTAATCTATAGTGGCACCGTGGCAACCTTGGGCGGCATGTCGCCGATCAGGTTCTTCAAGG
>JBGSKE010000068.1:0-2663 GCA_041741355.1 Negativicutes bacterium
CCAATGAGCGGCTTCGATGATCAGTGCTGTCTCATCCGGACCGATCCGTTTGTTTTGGCGCCAATGGATTACCAACGCCCCCAGCAAATGCTCCTTGCCGGCAACAATCCACTCCGTATGGGTCGCAGTAAAACCGGCATTTTGCATCAGTTGGTGATAGACGCCAAGCGATGGACGCTGAGAACCTGTAAGCGGGGCAATATTATCCTGTACAACTCCACACTGGTTTTCGGCGGCAACGCCGGACTGCAGTCCGGCGCGAGCGCCCAGCAATAACTGATGTTTCTCCGCATCCACGATCAGGATCGAGCAGACCGCATCCGGCATCTCTTCGCTCAGGTATTGGATTATACTATCCAGTATCTCCCGTCGCGTGGCGCCCAGCGTCAACATTTCGAGGGTCTGGCGTTGACGGGACTGCCGTTTCTCTTGTTTTTTTCGCTCGGTTATGTCAAACACCGTCGCCCGCGAATGCAAAAATTGTCCCGTCTCATCCATCCGAGCCGTTGCGTTGACTAATACCGGAAATCGGGAACCATCCTTGCGAGCCAGTTCATACTCGACCGGTTCGCCAAAACCGCGTTTTCGCACCAAAGTAAACACCTGATCAAACACCTGCGCGCTTTGCGTTGACAGCAGCGACCTGAAACAAACTTTGCCCAGCAATTCCTCGCGTTGATAGCCCAACCAGTTCAGTTCCGTCTGATTGATCTGGACGAATACGCCGTCCTTATCCAGCGAGTGGTAGCCGCAGGGCGCATTGTCATAGAGATCCGCCACTTCGGTCGACCGTTCATTGATGCGCCGTTCCAACTCAACATTCATGGTTTTCAGTAAAAATTCGGTTTGTTTGCGATGAATCGCCACAGCCACCTGATTGGAAATGATAGTTAACATCTCCATTTGCGCCCCAGTAATGACTTTGCCGTGCGTATCGGCCTGCACCACCAACGCGCCGAGCATTTCGCCATCAGGGCTGCGCAATGGAATCGCCAGATGCTCCGCCGCCGCAATATTGTCCTGATCCGGACGTTCCAACGCTTTTCCTTTTGCCAACTGTCGATACATTACGACGCGGTCGCCACTGCGAATCACTCTATCAATCAGTTCTTCCACCGACAATTCCTCGTCTGCGCGACAGGCATCGTCGAAGTCGGGGATTTCGATGGTCTTTTTTGTATCGTCGTATAGCGCAATATAGACTCGCTTTCCGGGCACAATCTCGGCGACGACCTCATGGATTAAAAGAAACAGCCCCCGCAAGTCGAGCGTCGAACTGGCGGCATCAGAAATTTTATACAGGGCCGTCCGCAAATGGTCCGCTGCATCCCGTTGAATCGTAGTGCGAAGAAAAAAAACAAAAGCCATAACAACAAGCACACTAATAACGATGGGCATAAATACATTTTCGCTGGCAAAAAAAGCCCCCCAGGCATTGGCCATCAACAATGCCGCGAAAACAGCGATGATAGATAATTCAACCAGGCTGGCTTCTCTAAGTTTCGTTCTCAGCATATTCAGCCAATCCCATACTCAGTTGCTCCAACTGTTCCACCAAGGCCAGTTCTTTTTCCAGCGACGTTTCCAGTACGCCCAGAATCTCATCGATATCCTGCTGCTGGTCCTTTTCCACATTTGGTTGCGAGCTACCCAGCACTTTCTTCCGTAACAGATAAATAGCCATTGATCTGGCAGAAAAATGGCTTTTGAGCGTATGGCAAATTTTCTGGAGTTGCTGCACATTGTTTTTCATCATTGACTCCCTGTACTTTCTGCAAATATAGGACCTATTCCTGGTTAACGCTAAAAGAACATTTCGACAAAAATCTCCTCAACCCCTTCGTCCCCGAATAATTTTCCTGTCGATTCGACTCCATGAAAGAGGTGTAAGTATAAAAATAAAAAAGACTTTCAGGTTTCCCCAAAAGTCTGACTCTGCTTTATATTGGTGCGGTCGAGTGTATTTGAACCACCACGAGGTTGCCCCCGCCAGCCCCTCAAGCTGGTGCGTCTGCCGTTCCGCCACGACCGCACGTTTTTACTGACAAGTGATATATTACCACACCGGTTTCACCGCGTCAAGAAGGTTTATTTCTCTTTCGCTTCAGATTTTAGCGCAAGCCCCACTCCCAAACATTCCAGAAGTTCCCTGAAAACGGATTGGGTTTGTAATTCACAATACTTCTTTTCGCTGCGGAAATTTCCGCCCTGTAGTACAAAGGAATCACAGGAACTTCTGCGATCAGTTTCTCTTGAAGGCGCAGCAGCGCATCGCGCCGGGACTCGGCATCTCCTATCCGGCGGGCACTTTCAGCTAAAAAATCCACTTCCGTCGATTTCCACCCGGCATAATTTTTTCCGTTTCCCCGATTCCCGGGACCGGGAATTCTGCGGGAATGCCACAGGTCATAATTGTCAGGTTCCGTGCTGTTCACCCACGCGAACATCACTGCTTCGAAACGGCGATTGGGCAATATGTCCCTGAAAAACATTTTGCTGTCAATGCGCTGAACCCGCATCTCAATCCCGATCTCGCGAAGTTGACCGGAGATGGATTCAGCAGCCGCTTCCCTCGCTTTATCCCCTGCCGGCACCGAGAGACTGAAATTGAGCCGACGCCCTTCCTTTGCCAGGATTCCGTCATAGCCGCTTTTCCACCCCGC
>JBGSKE010000069.1:0-3503 GCA_041741355.1 Negativicutes bacterium
GACGCAGTTCATTGGCCAGTGTGACAAGAATTTCATTATATTCCATCGTATTATTTCCGGTACAGTCCTTCCTTATGAATATAGTGTTCGACATTCTCCGGCACAAAATAGCGAATCGATTTGCCAAGACGGACCCGTTCACGAATATCTGTCGAAGAAATTTCCAGCTCCGGTGTCGTCAGGCGATGAATCCGCTCTACCGCCTTAGGCCCCAAACGCTCAATTTCTTGTTCGATCGTACGCACCTTGCCTGGCCGCGAGGCCGCGACAAAATGGCACAAATCCAGCAATTCATTGATATTGTTCCAAGTATGCAGCTCCAACACCGCATCGGTGCCGGCCAAAAAATAAAACTCCGTCCCGGGTACGTATTCCGCCACCAATGTCCGAACGGTATCAATGGTGAAAGACGGCCCCGGACGGTCACGTTCGATCGGTGAAACAAAAAAGTAAGGGTTAGAATAGGTTGCCATCATGGTCATAATATAGCGGTCGATGGCAGGTGTGATCGCACAATCGTCTTTGTGCGGCGAAGTCCCGGTTGGAATGAACAGTACTTTATCGAGGTCGTAATCCATCCGGACGGACTCTGCCATCAGTAGATGCCCCATATGGATCGGATCGAAAGTACCGCCCATGATCCCAATTTTCTGTGGCTGCTTGCCCATCTTCGCATCTCCCTGCCAACCGATTTGTCTAACGTGAGTTATATTATACCAAATCTGCCGACAGATTCAATTGAAGGGTAATTTCGCCGTTATTCATAACGCAGGGCATCGATCGGATCAAGCAACGCTGCCTTACGGGCCGGATACAGGCCAAAAAACAGACCTATCAACACTGAAAAGCCAAACGCCAGCAGAATAGTTCCCACCGAAACGACAGTCGCCCAACCAAACAACGTGGAAATGGTATAGGAGGCGCCCAGTCCCATCGCTATGCCGATCAGGCCGCCGGTCACGCCGATGACAATCGCTTCAATCAAGAACTGCAGCAGAATATTGGCATAGGTTGCGCCCAGTGCTTTGCGCACGCCAATCTCCCGCGTCCGCTCGGTAACGGAAACCAGCATGATGTTCATAATGCCAATACCGCCAACCAACAAAGAAATCGCTGCGGTGTTGCCCAGAAGCAACGTAATAGTGCCTGTGGTTTCTTCCGCTGTCGCCATGACCGCCGCCAGGTTGCGCACGGAAAAATCATCCGGCACTCCCGGCTGTAATCGATGCCTGACCCGCAACAAAGTTGAAATATCCTGTTGCACCTGCTCGATCACTTCCGGGCTTTCCGCCTGCACGCTGACCGACTGGATGTGCGTGATGCCAAGCATCCGTTCCTGGGCTGTCGTGAGCGGTACAATAATCAAATCATCCTGATCCTGCCCGCCGGCGGACTGTCCTTTGGCTGCCAGCACCCCAATAACGCGAAAGGTCGATTTATTGATCCGAATTGTCTGCCCCAACGGACTCATCTCGCCGAACAAGTTATCTGCCACCGTACGCCCGAGTACTGCCACCCGGTCGCGAGTATCCATGTCACGTTGGTTGATAAAACTGCCGTCAGCCACTTCAAAGTTGCGCACCGCCAAAAAATCCGGCGTGGTTCCCTGCATCTGAGTAATCCAGTTCTTGCCGCCAAATACCGCTTGATACTGACGTTGCACAGTCGGTGCGACCAGACTGACCCCTGATATTTCCCGGGCAATAGCTTGCGCATCCTTATAAGTCATACTGGTGTTTGAACCAGCTGCCATCCGCATTCCCGAGGGAGCTGTTGCACCAGGCATGACAATCAACAGATTGCTGCCCAATCCGGCAATCGATTTCTGTACTTTATCCCGCACGCCCATGCCAATCGAAACCATCGCGATCACAGCGCCTACGCCAATAATAATCCCCAACATAGTAAGAATGGAACGCATTTTATTGGCTCGCAGGCCATCCAAAGCGATAACTACGCTCTCCCAGAACATGCGCTCGCCTCCCTGCGTTCATCTTTAACGATTACGCCGTCGCGGAACAGGATGGTCCGGCGGGTATAGGCCGCAATATCCGGTTCGTGGGTTACCAGCACCACCGTACGTCCCTGCCGGTTCAAGTCGCAAAAGATCTCCATAATTTCGTCGCCGGACCGACTATCGAGATTACCGGTTGGCTCATCAGCCAAAATAATCGTCGGTTCATTGACCAAGGCCCGGGCAATCGCGACACGTTGCCGCTGACCGCCGGACAGTTCATTCGGGCGGTGATGCATCCTGTCGCCCAGTCCAACAATCGTCAACGCCTTTTTGGCCCGCTCCATTCGGTCGGTTTTTTCCACCCCGGCGTAAACCATCGGCAATGCAACATTCTGCAGTGCTGACATTCTGGCCAGCAGATTGAAATTCTGAAACACAAAGCCGATTTTTTTATTGCGGGTAACCGCCAGTTCATCATCGCCCAGCGTTGCCACCTCTGCGCCATCCAGCTTATACGAGCCACTGGTTGGCCGATCAAGGCAGCCCAAAATATTCATCAAGGTTGACTTTCCTGATCCTGACGGCCCCATGATCGCCGTAAATTCTCCGGTCTCGATATTCAGGCTTACTCCGGCCAGCGCCCGGACAATGGTATCGCCCATCATATACGTCTTAACAATATCCTGAATTACGATTGAATCATTCATGCCGCCACCTCAACGGGCCGGCGTCTGACGAAACATATTAGCGCCGCTGGCACCGCCGCCGGGAATCCGGTTTGATCCGCCGGCGCCGCTCTGCGGCAACACAACTGTATCGCCTTCTTTTAGCCCGCTGACGACTTCAATCCGATCTTCGCTGGTCATGCCGGTCTTAATATTGACGACTTCCGGTTGAGTCTGCCCTTTGCGCAACACCTGAACGAAACGTTGCCCTTTGTTGTCTTTAATGGCCATCGTCGGCACAGTAAGGACTTGGGTCCGCTCACCCACATGCACAGAAACCCTGGCGGTCATTGTCGGTTTCAGCAAGCCTTCCGGCGAATCGACATCAATTAGCACCGTATAGTACACGACATTTTGTTGAATATTGGCCTTGTTGGAGATAACCGAGACCTTGCCGGAAAAAGTTTTTTCCGGATATGCATCCACGGTAAAAGAAACTTTTTGATTCAGCTTAATTTTGCCGATATCCGATTCATCTATCAGCGCTTCAATCTGCATCACATCCAGATTGGCGATTGTCAGCAAAATCATTGGCGTCGAAATACCAGGTGAAACCGTCTGCCCAGCCGGAACCGGCTTGCCGATAACCATGCCGGAGATCGGCGCTCGGATGACCGTGTCTTCGAGATTGGATACCGCATCGTCATAGGTAGCTTTGGCAACGGCATAATCCATTTGCGCCGCATCCATCTGTTGATGCGAATTAGCGCCAACCTGATTCAGCTTGCGAGCCCGTTCGTAGTTGGCTTCCGAGTTGGTCAGACGAGCACCGGCTTGCGCCACTTGGGCCCGATATTTGGTATCATCCAGCAGCACCAAGA
>JBGSKE010000070.1:0-5690 GCA_041741355.1 Negativicutes bacterium
TTTTCTGCCGGAGGATTTCATCGCCCGTGTAAAAGCGCATGGGATGACGGTGCTCTGCGATATCGACGGAGTGGGGGCGGTGCATGACGCCTGTCGTCCTTACAAGGGCGGCGCCGGTTCGCATGCTGTGATCGCCGCCAACGTGAAAAAGCTGACCGAGGCGGGGATTCCGGTCTCGCTGCGCACGACCGTGACGGCGCTCAACCAGGACCAGATGGCCGAAACCGCCCGGCATCACTTTGCCCTCGGCGGCAATGGCTCGGCGTTCGTGCCGGTGAACGTGGTGAACTCCGACGAGGAGCTGCTGAGAGATGAACTGATTCCCGACGTCGATCGTCTGCTGGCTTCGCTGATCGAGATTCAAGAGACCGGCGACTGGGGGCTGGAGCGGCTGTTTCCCTTCAGTACCTTCCGGTCCAAAATCCAGCCAGGCAACTACTGCGTGCTGGGCTGCGGCGCGCCGTTCGGCAATACGCCGGTGGTGGACGTGAACGGCGATGTGTATCCCTGCATTTATTTGGTGGGGATCAAGCGGTATAATCAGGGCAACGTACTCAGCGGCAGCTATCCCGACCCGGCGGCGCCGTTGGCGCTGGTGGAAGAACTGCATGTGGACCAGCGAGAAGACTGCAAACAGTGCTCCTGGCGCTACCTTTGCGGCGGCGGCTGTCCGGTGCAGATGCTGGCGATGGCGGGGCGGCAGGATTTGTCGCCCAAAGCCCAGGACTATTGCGAGCGGATCAACTGCGAATATACCAAAAAGGTGCTGGAAGTCTTGTTGTGGGAATATGCCGACCAGGCGGCGCGGGAAACAAAATAACAAAGCAGGAGGGATTGACATGGGATCGGAGCAAGAAGGCAAGGACGCTCTGTCCAGGCGTGAATTTTTTGTGAAATGCGGCGTAGCGGTCGTGGCGACGGCGGCCTGTGAGGTGCTGTCGGTATTTTCGACTGCGTCGGCCGAGCCGAGCCGACTGTGCACGCAGTGCAACAGTTTCTGCGTCACCAGCTGCACCACCAGCACCTGCGTGAACCAGCGCCCGCCCGAGGTGCCGCCGCCGACCTGCGTGCAGGGATTCAAGTAGGCGCATTGCCGCTATCTCGCAAAAAAAGCCGCGACCACAGCCCTCGTTGGGTTGCCGGTCACGGCTTTCGTGCTAATAAACTGCTTTGCTAAAAGATTATTTCATGCTGCCGAACGGCTTGACCATCGGCAAGAACGGTTTGCCTGAACGAGTCGTTTACACTCTAAATTTACTCACGGCAGCTTGCAGCTCCTCGGCAAGATTGGACAACGCTTGACTCGAGGCGGCGATTTCCTCCATCGAGGCGGCTTGTTCTTCGGTTGCCGCAGATACCGTCTGGGTTTGCGCCGCAATATCTTTGCTAATGTGGTCGATGCCTTGCACGGAAGCAACAATTTTTTGACTGCCGGCAGACATCTGCTGGATTGCTGTCGAAATTGCCTGCACCTGCTTGGACATTTGCGTAATTTGCGAGAAGATATCTTGGAAGGATTGTCCGGCATTGTTCACAACTGCGGTGCCGCGTTTAACCTCGTCGGTTCCGCTGTTCATCACGGCAACTGCGATGTCGGTGTCGCGTTGAATTTCGCCAATCAAGGTTGCAATCTCTTTTGCCGCTTCCTCCGATTGTTCGGCCAGTTTGCGCACTTCCTCCGCAACCACCGCGAAGCCGCGTCCTTGGTCGCCGGCCCGGGCCGCTTCAATGGCGGCGTTCAGCGCCAATAAATTGGTCTGACCGGCGATACCGGAAATAGTGCCGACGATTTGGCCGATTTGTTGGGATCGCTCGCCCAGTTTGGCGACCACTTCAGCGGAATGCGCCACCGATTTTTCGATGGTTACCATCTGATCGATCGCTGCGCTTACTGCGCTGTTGCCATTTTCAGCCGCCGCCGCAGTCTTATTCGACATGTCGGATACGATGGCCGAATTGGCGGCGATTTGTTGAATCCCAGCCGACATTTGTTCCACAACCGCTGCGGTTGCGTCCACTTCTTTGACCTGATTTGTCGCGCCTTCGGCGACAGAACCGATTGTTTCGGCGACTTGATTGACTGCTTGCGCTGACTGTTCGGCGGTGGCGGTCAATTCCTCGGAGGAGGCGGCAACCTGTTCGGCGTTTTTTTGCACCTGCTGAATTAAACGCTTTAAGTTGGCGCCCATACCGTTAAACGCCGTGGCCAAACGGCCTATTTCATCGTCGGAGGCTATCTTTACCGTCTGCGTCAGATCGCCGCCGGCCATTTCGTTCGCGGCTTTCATCAGCTGTATAATCGGGTTGGCTATCTTGGCCGCGATAAAGTACATCAAAATGCCGCCCAGCAATACAGCGATAATCGTGATAAGAATCGCCTGATTCCTCATGTCGCGGACCTTTTCCATCGCTTCATCCTTGGGCAACGTAGTGCCTACGCCCCATGACGTACCCGGAACAGGCGCATAGCCGGCAAATTTAACGCTGCCGCCAAACTCGTACTCCATTGCCCCCTTCTTCCCGGCCAGCGTCGCTTTCGCCAGTTCAACCAGCGCGGGACTAACTTCCGTTCCCATGATATTTTGCTTTAAAACAACGCTCGGGTCCGGATGGATGAAAAAAATGCCGGATTTGCCGAAGGTGTAAGTATAGCCTTCCTTGCCGAACTTCCGGTTCAGGACATATTGGGTAATGCCGTCAATTTGAATTCCGGCCGCCAAGTAGCCGGTAACCAGCCCTTGGGCGCTCTTAACCGGCGTGATTGCTACGGCGACCAACTTGTTGGAGAACTTTGACAAAACCGGGTCGCCGGAGATTAGAGTTTCTTTTTTTTGCCCAACTTCTTTGAAATAATCGCGGTCGGCTATCGATCCCGTAGCGCCGTTGGCGCCAATATATTTGCCGCTCGCGTCCGCTAGCAGCACGTTTTCAATTTTCGGCATTGCCTTTTTCATATCAGCCAATCTGGCGATGATTACCGCTGCGTCGCTTGACTGCAGGCGGTTATCCGCAGCGCTGATCTCGACAATTGCTTTCATCGCCGCAACTTCTTTGCCAATCCCTTCGGCAGCAGTTTCCGCATTCGCCAGCAAACTTTCTTCGATTTTGGCGCCGAGCGCCGCTTGGCTATTGCTCAAATTGAAGTAACTGGCTACGCTGATCGACAGGGCTAATACCAAACAGGCGAAAAAAATTAGTTTGACCTTGATGCTTTTGATCGATAACTGGGCGACCTTGTTTTTCTGGCTCATTGAATGGTGTCACTCCTTTAATTTATGGGTTGTTTTTTTCTGATTGCGCTGCCTGCAGCAGGGTGGTCAGCATGCCGGCTAGTGCCAGCTTTTGTTCAGGCGAATAACTCGCTAACAAGCTTTGCCGATGTTGGCTGGCAATGCGATCGCATTCTTGGAAGCATTTTATTGCGACATCAGTTAAAACAGCCCGTTTCTCCCGCCGATCAGTTCCCGCCATCCGTTTGACATAGCCTTTCTTTTCCAGCCCGGCCAAACTTCTCGATACAGCCGATGGCTCAATACATAAGTAGTTTGCCAGTTCGCTTTGGGTCATCGAGCCTTTTTCCATCAAAATTAATAACAGGCCCCATTCGGAAAAATGCAGGTTGTAGGAACTGAACCGGCTGTTGAGGCTTTGCGCGATAATGCGGCTGAGCTGAAATAAGTGATGCATAATTTGGCCGTTGAGTTCCAAAATGTCACACCTCACACAAAAAACAGTTGACTAGTCAATCAATAAAGCCTATTTTATACTGATTGTCATTCATAATGCAAGCTGCGCCAAGCGTTTCCCTGAATAAAAAAGCCGCGACCACAACCCGTACAGGCTGGTGATCGCGGCTAAACTTTTGGAACTGCTTGTCTAAAAGCTTATTTCATGATGCCGAACGGTTTGCCCATCGGCAAAAACGGTCGCCCAAAGTGAGTGTTCAAAACCACGGCGGATGCTGCATAGAAAGACATCAACGCGCAGGTCATTTCGGCCATCGCGCCGATCATGTGGGTGGTGTGGGGAGCAACGCCGAACGCATTGAGGGAGAGAGCGGCCAGCAGAACATCGATGACAACCATCAACCAGAAAATGACTTTGTTGATTTCCATCGCGCCAATCGTCATCAGCACCGAGAAGATCAAATAGCCGAGGAAAGCAAACCCGAGTTGTTTAATGTCTACGGCAGCTTTGAGAATCGGGCCGAAGACGCCCATGTTCATCAACCAACAGGTTGCCACGGCGTACCAGAAAAAGGCGTAAGCGGCAAACACGGTTCCGCCCCAGATGTTTTCATGCAGGAAGTCGAGGATTGAGGCGATCAGCTGCGCCGTAGCGCCTAAAAACATGGCATAAACGATGACAAAGGAAAGGCCGGTGGTGAGGCCGAGCTTTTGCGAGGCAGCAACGAAAGTGACCATGGCCAGACCGAACAGGCCGAGACCGGTAGGATTGGCAACGGAGAGTTTAACGACTTGTTTTTCACTCATTAAAATTCATTCCTCCTGGTTGTTGTTTTGGGCTTGGATCTGCGCAATGTACTCCCGAAAAACGGAGAATTATGCCGAATAACAGTTGAATGCTGGCGCTTCACTCTCCTTCGCACGGCAGTTTCTGCGTGCATACAAAATGCGTGAAAAAAATTAACTACCTTAGTATAACCAATTACGCACAAAAAACGCAATATTCTTGAGAAAAAATGCTATTATCACCAATCATTATCGATTAGCGCGGGATTGCAGCGAGAATTGCAATTTTTGGCTATTCAGGCAGGAAAAGCCGGCTTCGCCGCGAACAAACAATGCTATGGCGCAAACTGCAAAGAGGAGCTTTAATCATGATGAGTGCGGTGCAGTGGCTGTTCTGCGTGGCCACGCTGCTATATTGGTTTTCGATGTATACCTATGTGCCGATTTTGCCGCTGTACGCTGCCTCGCTGGGCGCGTCCTACAAAATGGTCGGCCTGGTGATCGGGGTTTACGGGATTACCCAGCTGATGCTGCGGATACCGCAGGGGATCTTGTCGGACCGCTGGCGCAAACGCAAGTTGTTTGTGGTAACGGCGATGGCGGTTTCCTGCGTGAGCGCGCTGGGAATGTGGCTGGCGCCGAATGTGGCGGCGTTGCTGTTTTTTCGCGGCTTATCCGGCGTATCGGCGACAGGCTGGGTCGTGATGGTTGTCCTGTTCAGCAGCTATTTTTCTGAAGCGGAAGCGCCCCGCGCCTACGGCATTATGAACTCATTGGGTTTTTTCGGCCAGATGACCGGCATGTTCGCCGGCGGGATGATCGCCGAATGGTATGGCTGGAGCGCAACCTTTATGCTGGGGGCGGCAGTGGCGGCGGTCGGTTTTGGCCTGTCGCTGTTGATGAAAGAAACTGTGCCGACGGCGACGGCGCCGCTGCGGCTGGCGGAAGCGCCGGCCATCATGCGAAATGAGCATTTGCTGGTGGCGGCGACAATGGCCGGCCTGGTGCAGTTGATCGCTTACGGGGTCTTATTCGGTTTTGCGCCGGTGGTGGCGAAAAATCTGCATGCGGCGAATTTTGAGCTGGGCTTGTTGACGACGCTTGCTTCGGCGGCGAGTATTGCGGCCTCGATGTTGTCGGGCGGCTGGTTTGTCCGGCGAATCGGCCTGCGCATTTCGGTTTGCCTCGGATTTTTGCTGATGGCGTTGGCTTCGGCGG
>JBGSKE010000071.1:0-4388 GCA_041741355.1 Negativicutes bacterium
ATCACCGCCACCGGCAACAATCAGCAGACTGCGAACAGACTTGGCGGTTGGCCGGCCCGGTATAGCGGCAAACTCGGGTCGCAACAGATTATATTCGCAGCCCAGCCAGCGATTCACCGAGGCCGGCCAAGCATCGTAGCCCAACTCAGCCGCATTGATATTGCCGTTGATTACGCCGTCGACTGCCACTGGAAAGCGGTTCAGGTCATCGATATAAAACGAGGCATTGACCAGTGGCCTCACTTGTTGGAAATACGCTGCATCGATACGGTAAGAATCGGTCACCAGGCAATCAAATTTGTCCGCCGTCAATATCCGGCATACGGCATCGGTATCGCCCGCCGGTGCATATTCATTACCGGCGCCGTCCGGCAAGCCGCCAACTACTGTTCTAGCGACAAAACCGGCAGAGCGTATCCGCGACAGCCCCGGCTCAAATCGACTAAGAAAAATCGGCTCATGACCCAATCGTTGCCAGGCTTCCGCCAGCGCCAGCATACGCATGACATGTCCCATGCCGATGAACGGGCTGCCATCGGCGCGAATGGCGATTTTCATAAAACCGGTTTCCTTCCTGCATAAATCGTCTGCGTTGCCAAATGTTTCTTCACTTGCATGGCGAGGGCGACGGCGATACGATGCGAAGCCGGATTTGTCAGCAGTACAACCGCCGTAAAGGTCGCCCCTGATGGCAGGCGATCTATCAGCGCCGCTACCATTTGACGTCCCCACCCTTTACCGCGCTGCTCCGGCGCCACCGTCCAGGACAGTTCATAGTCTTCATCCATTTTATCGGCGCGAACCGTGCCAAGCAATAAGGATTGCTCCTGCCCAGCCAGCGCTGCCGACTCGGCAATATAAAGCTGGCGGTCCGGGTTCTGCAAGCTCGCCTGCAGCCACTGCAGATGAGTTTGCCATTCTACCGGTTGTTGCTGCAAACTCTGCGCCCGGGTCAGCGGATCATTGCGCCACTGGAACAATTGCTCTGCATCTTCCAGCGTGGCTGGACGCAGTCGAACCGTCTCTGTCACAAATCATCCAACCTTTTAGATCAATTTTTCAGCCAGAATAATTCGTCGCACCGCTTCTTTATCGATCGGCGCCTGATCCTCCGACGAGTACGACCGCACCTGCGCCGGCGGCAAACCCGCCAGCAGGGATACGGCTTTTTTGCCGGCAAAGGCAAAATAGGCCTGGCTGACCGCATACATATCCGGCAACTCAAAGGCAAACTTCGACTCTTCGATCGTCATCAATTCTTCAAACATTTTCTCGCCAAATCGCAGGCCGATTTCCTCGCGGCGGACTTCCCGCTCCGGGATATCGTACTTGCGGCAAGTTTCTTCAATCACTACATCGACTAAATCGCGCAAACGGATCACCGGCATTTTCAAAACAAAAACCTCGCCGCCTTTGGGCATGGTCGCCGCCCGCATCGTTAGCATCGCCGCATCGGTGATCGACATCATGAACCGGGTCATATCGCCATCGGTAATCGTCACCCGGCGCTGCCGCAGGATCTGGCTCTTGAACAGTGGAATGACCGAGCCGCGCGAGCCCATGACATTACCGAACCGCACCGCCGAAAACGCCGTATCGGTAGGCCCCTGGTTATAGTTGGCCGTCGCCATCAATCGTTCGGCCATCAACTTGGTCGCCCCCATGACGTTGGTCGGGCTGATCGCTTTGTCGGTGCTGGTGAACACCAGTCGCTTCACCTGATTTTGGAAAGCGGCGCAGATGACGTTGTGCGTCCCAATCACCTTGGTTTTCAGCGCGTCATAGGGGTCATATTCGCAGGCCGGCACATGTTTCATCGCCGCAAGGTTAAATACGATATCGGCGCCGCGACAAGCCCGCTCCACCCGGTCCTTGTCCCTCACATCACCGATAAAAAACCGCAACAGGTCTTCGTTGTCCAGTTCATGCGCCATTTCAAACTGCTTGCCTTCATCTCGGCTCAAAATTCGGATTACAGCCGGCTCCCAGGGCATCAGCAGTTCTACAATTCGCCGTCCGATCGTACCGGTACCGCCGATGACCAAAATTGTTTTGCCCTTAAAAAATTCTTTCATGATGAGCTTGCCTCCCCGGTCAGTGCGCCTTGCCATTCCCGGCGCAACAACCCATACTCCAAAATATCCAGATAAGCGAAATTTTTATACAATGCTTCGCGCCGGCGGCCTTCCAGGCTAAACCCCATCGCCAGGGCCAGTTTTTGCATCGGCATATTTTCTGATGAAGTACCGCAGTAAACCCGGTGCAGATTCAATGCGCCAAACCCATGATCTAGGATCAATCGGGCCGCCTCTTTGCTGAAGCCTTTGCCCCAGGCGGATTTTTCGCCGATCACGATGGCAAATTCGGCGCTGCGTTCGAGCGGATCAATGCTCTGCAATGAAATATTGCCGACATGTTGATCGCCTTCACGGTCGATGATTGCCAAAACCAGCCGGTCATGGGCGCCGCGCAAGCCTTCGATGTAGTCGGCCAAATCGTCCTTGGCGTAAGGAAACCGGTGGTGGGCATTGAACCGGCACACTTCCGGGTCGTTCAGCCAATAACCATAGTTGCCTTCCACGTCACCAGGCTCCAGATTGCGCAGATAAATCCGCGCCCCGGCTAAAAACTGCCGCCGCCTCATGCCTTCAGCTCCTCCCTGTTTTCCCACACTTTAACAAAAGCTGCGACGACATCGTCGAGATCCTGTTTGGTCATCGGCGGCCGCATCAGTTCATGCGTGAACAGTTCGTCGTAATGCATCCGTTCGGTCGTCGGGCAGAGTCCTTTGCCATAGTTCAGTTCGCCTTTGTACCAGGGGCACTTGAACGGGCAGCCTTTATCACCGTAGCCGATCAGGTTCTGATAGATTGGTTCCAGATAAATCGGCTTCACATAGCCGCAGCCCATATTTACGCCTTCGCGTTCCCGCAGCATGCTGGGCGACAGTTCGGCCTTGACCGCTTCGATAAAGCGGTTGCGGGAAACCCCGGCCACCGCCGCGTCAAATTTGATCGCATGCACATAGGAAGCATGTTCTGCGCCCGCCCGCACCTTCGGCAGCGTCAGGCAGGGGATCTGGCGCAGCTGTTCGTTGAGATAGGCTACATTTTCCTGGCGCTGTTTGAGCAGTGCCGGCAGTTTTTTCAGCTGCTCGCGCGATACTGCAGCCTCCAGTTCGGTCATCCGCAGGTTGAAGCCGATCATGTTCACCAAATCGGTGAACCCTTTCGCTCCTACCACCACTTCCGCGTGGTTGCGGATCAACCGGACTTTTTCGGCCAGCAGATCATCGTCCGTCACGACGATGCCGCCTTCGCCGCTATGAATGTGTTTGTGATAATTCAACGAATATACGCCGATATCGCCCAATGTTCCGGCAAACTTGCCGCGGAACGTGGCTCCCGGCGCCTGCGCCGCATCTTCGATCACCAGTAAGCCATGTTTTTTTGCCAGCGCGTTGATGCCATCCACATCATAAGGTTGGCCAAAGATATCGACCACCAAAATCGCCTTGGTCCGCTCGGTAATTTTTTGCGCCACCGATTCCGCCGACAGGCAAAAACAGTCCGGTTCGATATCGGCGAACACCGGCACCGCATTGTAAGCCAGCGCGGCAGTAGCAGAAGCAGCCATGGTGTAAGGAGAAACGATGATTTCATCGCCCGGTCCGGCGCCTGTTGCACCAACGGCGCAATACAGGCCGGAGGTCGCCGAGTTGACGGATACGGCATGCTTCACGCCAAAATGCGCGGCCCATTCCGCTTCCAGCGCTTGCACTTCGGGCCCGCCATAAAAATCGTCATGCCAGCAGCCGAGAAAACGCGACAATACGCCGGACTCGATCACCCGGTCGACCGCCGCCTTTTCTTCAGCTCCGATCACTTTATAGCCGGGAAACAGCTCCGGACGAACCTTGTTTCCACCCAATAGCGCCAACTTACTCATCGCCATTCCTCCATCCATTTGATAATCCGCTCCGCCGCACCGGTCGGCACGCTGAACCTTGCTGTATCCACACTTATCGCTGTCAAAAACCCTGTCAGCTTGTCCTGCAACTCACGCCGCTCCAAAATCGAGCGAACCACACCTTTTTTATCGAGAATAAACGGATTGTCATGCCGCAGGCCGATTTGCACGCTGAGCACCGGCAACCCCAGAATAACCGCTTCCACCAACACCATCGACGACATGCCGCAAACCAGATCCACCGCCTGGCAAAGTTTGACCGGATGCACCGCCGCATCAATGCTGGCGCTTACCAGACCGCCGGCTTTGGCCATGATCAGATCCGAATAGGCATCGAACGTTTCATTCGGGTGCGGTTTGACCACCACATGAACCCTGCGTCCGCTGGTCGCAGTCGCTGCCTGCAGGGCCTCCATCAG
>JBGSKE010000072.1:0-4383 GCA_041741355.1 Negativicutes bacterium
CGGTAAAAGGAGCGAAGCCGGATAACATGATAAAGCCAAGCTGTTCATGCTTTTCCGGGCATTCCACATCCACTTCTATCAGCTTGTCCCTTTCGGTGACATGCAGCGCTCCGATATCATGAAGAGAAGCCGCAAGGACCAGTGTATCAAGGTCCTTTTTTTCCATGCCGTACATACTGCCCAATTGATATGAAATTATTGCAGTTCTCCTATGGTGATCCTTCAATAGAAAATTGTAGAGATCAATCGATTTAATGATAGAAATGATAATATTTTTGGCTGATAAGTTTTCATTCACCCCAATCACTCCTTCATCAAAAAGCTATAATGCTCACACTGACGTCGATTAATATTAAAGCGTGAGGTTCATTACACCTGCACGTTGGATTGTAGCTGCCATCACAGCAGCCTCTCCTTTAGCTTTATTCCACATCGAAAAGAGGTGTCCTTCCATGGATTTGAAATACTTTGAATTATTTAAAAATAATTTCACCAATAGAAATGCGGGGTGCAGTCCTGCTGTTTTTTTGCTCACAAAAGACCAAACTTTGAATAGTTTATAATACTTTATATTGGAAAACGTTACCGTCAATGATAAAATGAAAATTAATTCGCAGGAGCTAATGATTGTAAAAATGGTGGGTAAATATGAAGCAGCTTGGCCGATTGATAAAAAAATGGGTTCTGCCCGATAAATCCATCCTGCTGTTTTGCGCGGCGTTGCTGCTGCTTGTCTGGGGTGCTGTCTGGTGGCAGATTGACCATGACCGCCAGGTCACAATCGAAATGGTCCGTCAGGATACGGACCGGCTGTTGCGTGCGTTTGAAGAACATGTGAATCGTGAAATAAAAACCAATGAACACTATTTAAATACGATCAAGGCCGAATATGAAGCGAGTCGTTCTCTGTCTGCCAGTCTGGAGCGTGAGTTTCGTCATATTGCCGCTGATCCGCTGGTGGCAGCCGGAGTTGTCGATGCTGCCGGCAACTTGGTGCTGAGTACGCTGCCCAATGCTGCTGGCATAAATATCGCCAATGTTCCTCATTTTGTTCACCACATCGCCAGAGATACCGGCAAAGTTTATTTTGGCAAGCCCTTTGTCGGACGGACGTCGAAAAAATTGAGTATTCATATGACCCGTCGCATCAATGCTCCCGACGGAGGGTTTGCCGGTATTGCCATCATTACGATGGACCCCTTCTATTTTACCAAGTTTTATCGCGATATGGATTTTACCGATCAGTATACCATCCGTATGTTGGGTCAGGATGGGATTATCCGCGCCAGTAATGTTGCGGCGGAAATTGGCCGGGACATGACCGGCGCCGAGTTGTATCGTCAGCTGACTGCTTCTGCGACCGGGTTTTATCACGCCGCGGAACTAACGACGGATCGTCCGCTATGGGTGAGTTATCGGGCCAGTGACGAACATCCGGTGCTAATCCAGGTGGGGCGGTCGGACGAAGCGCTGACGCCATTTTGGCAACGCCGTAACGCCTACCTGGTATTTGCCGGCGGCGTAAGCCTGTTTATTGTTGCTTCCGCCATATTTATTGTTGGACGGATGCGCAGGCAGCGGCAGACGGCAACTTTATTGCGAACTTTTGTTGCTAATACGCCGCTCGTTTTTTACGCTTTTGACCCGCAGGGAACCTTTGTTCTGAGCGAAGGACTGGCACTCGGCGGAATTGGGCTGAAACCAGGGGAAGTGGTTGGCCGGTCGGTGTTTGAAGTGTATCGCAACAACCCTGATATTTTGACTGCAGTCCGGCAGGCGATCAGCGGTGAACCCGTTTTGTTTGAGCATAGTGTCGGTGAAAGCTATTTTAGCAATCGGATCATTCCGGTATTGGACAATGACGGTCAAGTGGCATTGTTGGTAGGGGCAGCCGTCGATATTACGGAAAGAGTCCGAGCGGAGCAACGCTTGGCGGAGAACTTTTCGGAACTGACGGCAACGCATGAAGAACTGTTGGCGACTGAAGAAGAGCTGCGGGCGCAGTACTGCGAGCTTGACCAGGCAAACAGCGAGCTGCTCGGCCGAAATGCGGTGTTGGAGACGCTGCGTGAACTAGCCGCGAAACTGATTGTGGAAACGGATCTGAACCAGTTAATGAAAACGATCATTACCCGGGCAACAGACAGTATTGGCGCCCAGCATGGTAATATTGGCCTGATGGACGAGCAGGAGCAAATTATGTATGCGCTTGGCGGAGTGGGGTTGTTCGAAAAGCACCATGGGTTTCCGCTGCGGCTCAACGAAGGAATTGTCGGCGAGGTATACCAGACCGGCAAACCAGTCGTGATTGAAAACTATAGAGCCTGGGACAAAAGAGTGGCTAAGCTGGATTTGGACGTCATTCGCTGTTTTGCCATGGCGCCGTTAAAAAGAGGCGACAGGGTCATCGGTGTTATCGGGGTGGCTTCTGTCAAGGATCACGAGCAGTATACGACCAAAGAACTGGGATTATTGTCGCACTACGCTGAACTTGCTGCGATTGCCATAGAGAATATCCGTAAAATTGATGAACTGCGGCGTAGCCAAAAAACGGCGCAGGATATCTTCCATGCGTCGGCGGACGCTTTGGTAGTCAGTGATATCGAAGGCGGCGAAATTTTGGCAGTGAATCATCGAGCCGAAGCAATGTTCGGTCAGTCTGATCGTGAGTTTCGTGAACAGGGTCTGGCCCTGTCGATACGGCATCCGCAGCAGACGGCATTGTTGCAGGTGATCCAGGCAAGAATCGCCGATACGTCTCTGGCGCCGTTTGAATGCGAAACAGCGGATCGCACCGGCCGTCGGCAGATTCTGGAGCTAACGGCGACGCCAGTCGAAATTGACGGCAAGCCAAGGGCATTGGTCGCTATTCGTGACGTAACGGCGCGTAAGCTGATGGAAGAGAGCATGGAGTATTTGCGTCAGCACGATCCGTTGACTGGCGCATATAATCGGACGTATTTTGAAACCGGAATGATTCGGCTGCCGGTCAATTGGTCAGGCAGGATTGGGATTTTTGTCTGCGATGTGGATGGCTTAAAACTGATCAATGACACGCTCGGGCATCACCAGGGCGATGAACTGCTGAAAGTTGTGGCGCGGATCCTGATCGCCCGAGTCGCAGCGCCCGGTTATGTGGCCCGGATTGGCGGCGACGAGTTCGCGGTAGTGTTGTTTGATCCATTGGAAAAAACCATGGAAGAACTGGAAAGGGAATACCGCTTGTTGGTTGCCGACTATAACCGGCAGAATCCGCAACTGCCGCTCAGCCTATCGCTCGGTTGGGCCACCGGCGAAGCCGAAACTATAGAAACTATAATAAAAGCTGCCGATAACCGCATGTATCGACAAAAAATGCATCAGAGCCATAGTATTCGCAGTTCGATCGTCCAGACTCTGACCAAGGCGCTGGAAGCACGCGACCATATCACCGAGGGGCACGCCGATCGCTTGGGCAACCTCATGGCGATGCTGGGTCACTGTTTGAAACTAGATAAACAGAGTGTCGCCGACTTGCAGTTGTTTGCCAAATTTCATGACATCGGTAAAGTTGGGATCCCCGATAGTATCCTGAACAAGCCGGGCCGGCTGACGCCGGATGAAATGAGCATTATGCGCCAACACAGCGAAATCGGCTTTCGCATCGCCAAGTCATCGCCCGATCTGGAACCGGTTGCCGACTGGATATTGAAACATCATGAGTTTTGGAACGGCGAAGGCTATCCGCTCGGACTTGGCGGCGAAGAAATTCCGCTGGAGGCGCGCATGCTTAGTATTGTGGATACCTACGATGCGATGACCAGCGATCGGCCCTACCGGAAGGCGGTCGGCAGCGCGGCGGCGCTGGCTGAAATCCGCCGCTGCGCCGGAACCCAGTTTGACCCTGAGCTGGCGAAAATTTTTGTTTCGCTACTGGAACAGGAGCAGGAACAAGACCAGGCTAATTGAACAAAATCGCCAGTGCGATAGAGTTTTCAAAGGGAGGAAAAGGTTATGTTTAGCCGGATCAAAGAGTTCTTTTCAAACCATTGCAGCCCTTGAATGCTGATCTGGGTCCTGGCAGGACTCGTTTTACTGGCGCAGTGGCTATGGCCTTGACAAACAAAACGCCGCGGGGTTAAAATAGTTTCTGTCAACAAGCGGAAGTAGCTCAGCGGTAGAGCATCGCCTTGCCAAGGCGAGGGTCGCGAGTTCGAATCTCGTTTTCCGCTCCAGAAATTGATGTTCCGGCAGCCTTCTGCCGGCTTTTTCTTTGTCGATTGTTTTTTATTGTCAAGAATGTTAAAATAAAATTCAATGCAAAGGGCTGTTTTCGGCTCCTTGCCGAAACGTTCCTGCAGGATTCAAAGGAGGACATTAAGTGAAAGTTACAGTTGAAAAAAA
>JBGSKE010000073.1:0-6067 GCA_041741355.1 Negativicutes bacterium
CACTCCCTCAACTTGAAGGAAAGCGGTGTCGATGTCACAGTCGGCCTGTACAAGGGCAGCAAATCCTGGACCAAAGCCGAAGCCGCCGGCCTGAAAGTCGCTACTGTAGCCGAAGCCACGGCCCAGGCCGATGTTGTGATGATCCTGATCCCTGATGAAAAACAAGCCGCCACCTTCCGCGAGCACATCGCCCCCAACCTCAAATCCGGCGCTGCCCTGGCCTTTGCTCACGGCTTCAACATTCATTTCGGCCAGATTCAACCGGCCGATGATATTGATGTGTTCATGGTCGCGCCCAAAGGACCCGGCCATCTGGTCCGTCGTCAGTATACCGAAGGCGCCGGAGTCCCCTGCTTACTCGCCGTTCATCAGAACAGCAGCGGCATGGCACATGAAATCGGCCTGGCTTATGCGCGCGGCATCGGCGGCACCCGGGCCGGCGTGCTAAACACGACTTTCAAGGAAGAAACCGAAACCGACCTGTTTGGTGAACAGGCCATTCTTTGCGGCGGCATCACCGCCCTGATCACCGCCGGATTCGAAACGTTGGTGGAAGCCGGTTACCAGCCGGAGTCGGCTTATTTCGAGTGCATGCACGAAATGAAACTGATCGTCGATCTGATGTATGAAGGCGGCATGGCCGGTATGCGTTATTCGATCAGTGACACAGCCGAGTTCGGCGACTATATGACCGGATCGCGGATCATCACCGAGGATACCCGGGCCGAGATGAAAAAGATTCTGGCGGAAATCCAGAACGGCACGTTCGCCAAAACCTGGATTCTCGAAAATCAGGCCAATCGTCCGGTGTTCAACGCGATGCGCCGTCAGGGGGCCGAACATCAGATCGAATCCGTCGGCAAGGAACTGCGGGGTATGATGCCCTGGATGAAGAAGAAATAGTCATGAAATTGTCAGGTAGCCGAATTATTATCGAAACATTGCTGGAGCAGGGCGTCGATACGGTCTTCGGCTATCCCGGCGGCGCCATCATGCCGCTGTACGATGCCTTGTACGATGCACCGCTGCGACACATCCTGACGGTGCATGAGCAGGGAGCGGCGCATGCGGCGGATGGATATGCCCGCGCCTCCGGCAATGTCGGCGTCTGTATCGCCACCTCCGGACCCGGCGCGACCAATCTGGTCACCGGTCTGGCCACTGCCTATATGGATTCTGTGCCGGTAATTGCCATCACCGGTCAGGTGGGGACTCCCCTGCTTGGCCGGGATGCGTTTCAGGAAATCGACATCACCGGCCTGACGATGCCGATCACCAAGCATAATTTTCTGGTCCGCAATGTAGCCGATCTGGCTGGCGTGGTTCGCAACGCGTTTGCCATTGCTCGTGAAGGACGGCCTGGCCCGGTACTGATCGATGTGCCGCGCGACGTACTGTTGGCGGAGATCGATTTTACCGCAAAACAGCCTGACCTTTCGACATGCCCGGCAGACCGCTCCTCTCTGCAAGCGCTTGATGATCCCGAAATGGACGCTGCTATCGAACAGGCAGTGACGGCACTGCTAAAATCCCGCCGGCCGGTTTTGCTTGCCGGCGGAGGAATCATCAGAGCCGAGGCTTCCCCATCCGTCAAAGAGTTCTGTGAAGTCTATCCGCTTCCGGCCGTTAGCACGCTAATGGGACTTGGGGCCATAGCACCCGATCAAGCTCACTATCTTGGCCTTACCGGCATGCATGGTCACAGGGCAGCTAACCTGACCATAGCCGATGCCGACCTAATCATCGCCGTTGGCAGCCGCTTCAGCGACCGGGTAACCAGTGACCGCTCGTGTTATACGAAAAACAAGACCATCGTTCACCTCGATATCGACGCGGCCGAAATTGGCAAAAACGTAGACACAGCAGTCA
Organism: Negativicutes bacterium; assembly: GCA_041741355.1. Classification (GTDB taxonomy): domain Bacteria; phylum Bacillota; class Negativicutes; order UBA1444; family UBA1444; genus UBA1444. Next base: position 1,870 of record JBGSKE010000073.1, read on the forward strand.
TGGTTATCGGCGAACTGCAGCATTCGCTGCAAAAATTGGTCCTACGTCTCAGGCAATCCGCTCTGCCGGACCATACCGCCTGGCTCGGCCAAGTCCGTCACTGGCAGGAACTACATCAGACGCAACCTGAAAAAACTGTTCTCAACCCGGTCTGGATTATGCAGCACCTGTCGACCGCTACCGCTGCATTGCCGGTCACCTGGATTTCCGATGTCGGTCAGCATCAGATGTGGGCCGCGCAACATCTCCGTATCGAAGCTCCGAGAACCTGGCTTACCTCCGGTGGCCTGGGCACGATGGGTTTTGGTTTGCCGGCAGCTCTGGGAGCGCAACTTTCCCGCCCGAAACAACGGGCAATTTTGATCGCCGGTGATGGTGGATTTAAAATGACGGCGATTGAACTCTTTACCGCAGCAGTGGAAAAGATTCCTGTCATCTGCGTGATTCTCGATAATAGCGCATTAGGCATGGTACGCCAGTGGCAGAAGTTATTTTTCAACCAGCGTTACTCGGCAACTACTCTGCCGTCTTTCGATTTCATCAGTCTGGCGAAGTCTTGCGGGGTTGATGGATTCGTCGCCACTACTCCGGCCGAATTAACCGTCGGCTTCCAACAGGCATTGGCCAGTGATACGCCCTTCGTCTTGGTCGCCAAAATATCGGCCGACTGTATGGTCGATCCGATGGTCCAACCTGGGCAATCAGTGAATCGGTTTGTCGAAATGCCGTGAACGTGCACAATTGGCATATAAATAGAAAGGAAGTGCGCTAAAACTGTCAACAGCTCCGGCGCGCTTCCCTTTTTGTTTTATTCGATAAAATTGATGTTTACTGCACACCCAACCCTGTCTTCGTTGCCGCGTTTTCATCAGTCGCCAAATGCTCTTTAGCAATCAAGTTTTCTGCCGTGACCACGTTCTGCACTGACTGTAGCTTCAGCAATTCACCTTCCAGCGATTTGACCTGCCGGCCCATTTTATACAAACGGAACCGCAATTTAATTTGCACGTACAATTCGAAGAATAGCGCCGTCAGAAACCCCATCAGCGCCGTGATCATAATCACCAAAACCAGAGAAGCTTCGACGCTCCAGTCAAAAAAACTGACTGTGACAACGCGGCCGTTTTGCAGTGCAAATACCACGATAACGATGGCCGAAACCATTCCCAACAGCAACATCAGAATTGCCATATCACCACTCCCTTACTTGTTTAGCCTAAACATATTTCCATGATACTATTAATTATTTCGGCGATTCAGCGAGATTACCTGCCAATCAGGCAAATGATTTTATCAGGCCCAGCGTCTTGACTATGCTACAATATTATCATGAATACGATTGTCGTTGCTGAAAATCTGACCAAACATTATGGCGACTTCCCTGCACTAAAAGGAGTATCCTTCACCATCAACGAAGGAGAATGTTTTGGCCTGTTAGGTCATAACGGCGCCGGAAAATCCACCACGCTTAAAATGCTCTATGGCCTGGCCCACGTCGAAGGGGGGCAGCTTAGCATTTTCGGTCAGTCCTTCAAGTTGACGCCACCTGAGATTAAGCGCCAGTTGGGTGTTGTGCCGCAGGAAGACAACCTGGATCCCGATCTGCCGGTACTGGAAAATCTTAAGGCTTACGCCAGATTGTTCGGCATTGACCGCCGGCAGGCACAGGCGCAAAGCTTGATGATGCTGCGCTTTATGGGTCTGGAGTCAAAAGAGGATAGCTTGGTCGATGCCTTATCCGGCGGACAAAAGCGCCGTCTGGTCATAGCCCGGGCTTTGCTGAATTCTCCCCGGTTATTAATTCTTGATGAACCGACAACCGGCCTGGATCCGCAAGGGCGACACCTGGTCTGGCAGAAACTGCGCGGCCTGAAAAGCGAAGGGGTCACGATGGTTTTGACCACGCATTACATGGAAGAAGCCGCACAATTATGCGACCGTCTCGCGATCATGCACGAAGGCCTGGTCCTGACCGAAGGAACGCCTGCCGAACTGGTTGCGGCTCATGTTTTGGCCTACGTCATCGAAATCCGCCTGCCACTGGATGCCATTCCGCCGGATATCAGCGACAGATTGCGCGAATTCGGCGGCGAAGCGCTGCCTGTGATGGAGGGTCTGTTTCTGTACACCAACGAAGGCAATCGCTTGTGGCAGCAAATCGGCGGCTGGGGATTACCCCAACACGCCTGTTTTCTAAGGCCAGCCAATTTGGAAGATGTATTTTTACGTCTGACCGGTCGAGGGACAGAACCATGACCGGCGCTTTTCGTGTTCTCAATCGGCATTGGCAGGTATTTGCCCGCACTTGGCTGCACAACCTGATGTTCAACGTTGCCGAGCCGTTGCTGTACCTATCGGCAATGGGCTTTGGCCTGGGAGTAATGGTCGGACGGATTGATGGAGTCACTTATCTCGAGTTCATCGCCCCCGGCATGGTTGCGTTGTCAGCCATGTATTCGGCAACTTTCGAATGCACCTATGGAACTTTTCTGCGCCTGCATTACCAAAAAACCTTGCAAGCAATTTTGGCCGGACCGGTAACCGCCAACGATGTCATCTTGGGCGAACTGTTATACGGCATGTTAAAAAGCGTTCTGTTCGGCGCCGTCATCCTGATTGTTGTCAGCCTGCTTGGACAAATTCCCGCTGTTACAGCCATTTTTATCCCGCTGTTCCTGTTTCTGCCCGGCGCCGTTTTCGCCATCTTGGCGGTCAGCTACACCGCGCTGATCAAAAACATCGATCAGTTGAACTACTACATCACACTGGCCATTATGCCCTTCTTTTTATTCGGCGGGCTGTATTTCCCGGTCAGCAATCTGCCTGACTGGGTTCAAGTGATCAACTGGTTCAACCCGCTGTATCACAGCATCGAAGTGTGCCGTGGCCTGGCGCTTGGACAGCCTCCGGCCCGTCTATGGTGGCATGTTGCGGTGTTGCTGGTCATGATTCTGACTACAGCCGCCATCCCGCTGCGTCTGATGAAAAAACGCCTGCTGCTTTAATACGGAAACGCGCCTTGGCCCGAACCAACAACCCGCCGGATCATCCATCCGGCGGGTTGTTTTATTTGCCGAAAATTGTTGTGCTTTCATGCACAATTACTTAAATTTAAAAATTTTTTTTACTATCCTAAGCATTCGCGACCGCCGGTTGGAGTGCTATGCTTTGTTCGTGCCTATGCTTGTGCGCACGGCATTGCCAGCATGCCTGTCAATATGGAGTGCACGCCATATTTTGAAGGTATACTGGTCGATTTTTGTCCCGTCGCACGGCAAACACCGAAGCTCCTGATCTGGAGCGCAATTGACTGGTAATGGAGGTGTACAATGGCTTCGATTCAGGAAAAGATTGAGATCATGAAGAAAAAGCAGGCCAAGGTGCTGGCAGGCGGCGGCGAAAAGCGCATCGAGAAACAGCACGCCAGCGGCAAGAAAACCGCGCGGGAGCGCGTGGATTTGCTGCTTGACCCGGGAACCTTCGTAGAACTGGACCAATTCGTCACCCACCGCTGCACCAACTTCGGCATGGAGAAAAAAGAACTGCCGGGTGAAGGCGTAGTCACCGGTTACGGCACCGTCGAAGGACGCCTGGTGTATGTATTTGCCCAGGACTTCACGGTAGAAGGCGGCTCGCTCGGCGAAATGCACGCCGCGAAGATCTGCAAGGTCGCTGACCTGGCCGTCAAAATGGGCGCGCCGATCATCGGTATCAACGATTCCGGCGGAGCGCGGATTCAAGAAGCCGTGGACGCATTGGCCGGTTACGGCAAAATCTTCTTCAAGAACACCCTGACCTCCGGCGTGGTACCGCAAATCGCCGCGATCATGGGACCATGCGCCGGCGGCGCCGTATACTCCCCGGCCCTGATGGACTTCATCTACATGGTGAAAAACACCAGCCAGATGTTCATCACCGGCCCGCAAGTCATCAAAGCGGTCACGAACGAAGAAGTCACAGCCGAGCAACTCGGCGGCGCGATGACGCACAACAGCGTCTCGGGCGTGGCCCACTTCGCAGCGGAAAACGACGAAGACTGCCTGGAGCAAATTCGCCGATTGATCAGCTTCCTGCCCAGCAACAACATGGAGCCGGCGCCGATCGTCGAGACCGGTGATGACCCCGAAAGAGCCGACGAATCGCTCAACACGATCTGTCCGGACAACTCCAACATGCCGTACGACATGAAGAACGTCAT
>JBGSKE010000074.1:0-3286 GCA_041741355.1 Negativicutes bacterium
TGCCAAACTGGCTGAGGACTGCAAGGCGCGGGGCGCGTATACTTACGATATGATGGGGATTGATCCGCTGAATAATCGGGGGGTCTACGACTTTAAAAAGGGAACCGGCGCCGTGGCTATTGAATATATGGGTGAATGGGAATGGGCATCAACCGAATGGCTCCGCTGGGCAGCGAATGCTGCTATTGCCAGAAGAGGCGGGACTCTTTAGATGGATTGGCGGCGGGCAATCAGCCGGAGAATTTCAGACCTTGTTGCACTTGGGACAGGGCACCCGGCTCCTCCCCCGGGCTTCAGAGTGCTGATGTATCATGCGGTGGGAACCCCTGTGCCGGATGACAGATTGGGTATCAACAATATTTCGGCCAAGCGTTTCAAAGAGCATATGAGTTTGTTGCGCAATCAGCCGGAGCTTCGGTTGGTATCATTTGCTGCGGGCGACGTGGCAACGATCGGGCCGGAGGTCGCCATTACCTTTGATGACGGCTTCAAGGATAATTTATATGTTGCGGCGCCCATTCTACAGGAACTGCAAATCCCCTTCACTGTATTTGTCGCTGCGAATTTGATTGGCTCCGGGCGGCAAGAATATTTAACCGGCGAGGAACTGCGGCAATTGGCGGCAGTCCCTGGCGCCAGCATCGGCGCCCATGGAGCAAATCATGTTGCTTTGACTCAATGCGACGATGCGCAGCTAGCGGCCGAACTGTCTCAGAGTCGTCAACAGCTGGAAGACCTCCTGGGGCAGCCGGTATCCGGCATGTCCTATCCTTTTGGCGCGGTTGACTGGCGTGTGCGGTGTGCAGTAGCGGCAGCCGGCTATATCCGGGCTGGAACGAGCCGAATGGATCTCAACCGCAAGGGACGAGATTCATTGTTGCTTTGCCGTACCTTTATTGATACACGCGATGACCAGCAAGTGCTGAAACAAAAAATAAACGGCAGTTGGGACTGGTACCGAAATCGATGTCGGGACGTGACAAAGCCATGATCCCGGTTTCTGTAGTTATTCCCTGCTATTGTTGCGCTTTGACGATAGAACGGGCTGTTAATTCGGTTTTTGCGCAGACCTGCCCACCGACAGAATTGATTTTGGTTGAAGACGGCAGCCCGGATGGTGGCGCTACCGCCGACAAACTGGCGGAACTTCGCGTCAAATGGCAGAAATCTGCGACTGTAGTCGAGATCGTTTGTCTTGAAAACAACCGCGGTGCTTCTGCGGCGCGCAATGTTGGCTGGCAACGGGCTTCACAGCCCTATATCGCCTTTTTGGATGCAGATGATTCCTGGCTGGATTCAAAGCTGGAACTGCAGTATGAATGGATGCAACAGAATCCCGAGTACGCGGTGACGGCCCATCAATGCGCCATAGCCGGGAATGGCTCATTGGATGAGAGTTCTTCGTCGGCTGGTTTCGGTTCACATTCAGTAACACTGTCCAGATTTTTGTTTACCCATTATTATCCTACTCCTGCAGTAATGCTAAAAAGGGAACTGGCTTTCCGATTCAATGAAAACTGGCGATTTGCCGAAGATTATCTTCTCTGGCTGGAAATTTTGTATAATGGGCATAAGCTGGCGTTTCTCGAAGTGACCCTGGCCACACTGTACAAGAACTTGTATGGCGATGCCGGGCTTAGTGGACAGCTGTGGGCCATGGAAAAGGCCGAGTTGGCGGTTTATCGGTATTATTATCGTCAGGGACGGTTGGGTATTTTTGCATTTGGTTTCTTGGCAATATGGTCGATCAGCAAATTTGCAGTCAGAATTGCGGCGAAAACCTGGAGGACGGTACGAAACAGATGGTGAAGTTATGCAATGTTGCCACCGTTCCATTTACGGTTCGCGTTTTTTTGCTGGAACAGCTGGATTATTTGGCGCATAACGGGTTTGCCGTCTCGGTGGTATGCAACGAAGATCCTGTTTTTCGGCAGGATCTGCCTGCGACTATTTCCTATCGGCCGATTCAAATGGACCGGACAACCTCCATGGGAAGTACTTGGCTCAGTCTATGGCAAATGTATCGTTTGTTTTCAGCAGAAAAATTTGACATGATTCAATATCAGACGCCCAAAGCAGCGCTTCTGGCATCGCTTGCCGGATGGATAACGGGCGTGCCGGTCCGTTTGTATTGCCAGTGGGGAATTCGCTACGTGGGGGTGCATGGCTGGCAACGAACCCTGTTCCGATTTTTCGAGTGGCTGACTTGCCTTTTAAGCACCCATGTTTCGCCTGATAGCAGGGGCAATCTGGAATTCAGTGTGAAAGAGGGACTGTATACGGCAGACAAAGCCTCGGTTGTCCATTTTGGCAGTGCGAACGGGGTAGATATGGATCGGTTTGCCTGGGAGCAAAAAGACGAGTGGCGACGCAACGCAAGAAGTGAGCTGGGAATCGGCGCTGAGGATGTGGTGTTCGGCTTTGTTGGACGTCTAAACCGGGATAAAGGCATCAACGAATTGGTGGAAGTGTTTTTGCAACTGGCGCAGGGTCCGGGGTCTGCTCATCTGTTGCTGATAGGGCCGATGGAAGAACAGGGCGGGTTGGAACCAGACGTTTTGCAGGCGATTGATAGCCGAGCGGACATCCATTACCTTGGCGAACGCTGGGATGTAGAAAAGTACTATGCGGTCATGGACGCTTTTGTATTGCCGAGCTATCGGGAAGGATTTGGCTCGGTGCTGCTAGAGGCGCAGGCTATGGCCGTGCCGGTTATTACGACGGATATTCCCGGCCCGCGCGAGGCCATTGCCGATGGCGAAACCGGTCTGTTGATTCCGCCAAGGGATACAGAGGCGTTGCGTGCCGCAATGTTGCGGCTGCGTGAAGATCCCAAACTGCGTAGCGCGATGGGAAATGCGGGCAGAGATTTTGTTGGCCGTCGTTTTCGGCAGTCAGAGTTCTGGCCGCAAGTGTTGCTGCATCGGCGCAAGTTGTTGGGCGAAAAATGTCAGGAGGGTGTTTTATAGTGCTGTTGCAACGAGCGATCAAGAAAGTGAAGCGAACCATTGCACGGGAATATACGATGCCGTTCCAGGGGACGCTGCGAGTGCGCATTGTATGCTATGAAGATGTAAATGCCTGGATTCTCGGCAAATTTGCCCGTAAACTATGTGAAAACCTTCTGACGTTGGGCGTTCACGCGGATATTGCGAGCAAGCCGGATCCGACGGCAGATATAAACCATCATATTGCTTATGCCGGTTATGATGGAAAAAAATGCAGTTGTGACACCGTCATGATTACCCATGTGGATACCGTCAGCAAGCGGGAGCAAATCCGGCAG
>JBGSKE010000075.1:0-6156 GCA_041741355.1 Negativicutes bacterium
GCGAACTAGCCGGACGTCTCACCACCCATCTGCGACAGCGGGGATTCATGCTGGCCTTCGCCTACATCCCGGCGCAGGAGATCGCTGCTGGCCAGGTCGACATCACCATTGTGCCCGGCGTCTACGGACAGATTCTCGTCCAGGGCAATGCCCATCTGAAAGACTCTTTCCTGCGGAGCATCTTCCGCGCCGCCCAACCCGGCGTCATCATCAGCCGCGACTCGCTGGAGCGGGCGCTGCTGATCGCCAATGAAATCCCGGGGTTGGAAGTGCGCTCCACCTTCGTCCCCGGCCAGACGACCGGCAGCGCCGACCTAGTCATCAACGTTGCCGATGCCGGCAAGCTCAGCGGCGCGGTTTACGCCGACAACTGGGGTGGTCGCTACACCGGCCGGGTCCGATACGGATTTCAGGCCCGCTGGAACAACCTTACGGGCGTTGGCGACAGTTTCAGCCTGGGCGGATTGACCAGCTTCGAGGGGTTGAATAACTACGACTTTGGCTACAATGCCTATCTGGGGACGAGCGGCCTGCAGGGATATGTGCGCCATTCCCAGGTCGACTACACGCTTGGCGGCGATTTCGCCAGTCTGAACGCCACCGGCAAGGCGGTCGTCACCAGTGCAGGGCTGAGCTATCCGCTAGTGAAACGCCGATCATTCAGCCTTGCGGCCAATCTGGGTTACGAGCACAAGAAACTAACCGATGAAGCCAACGGCGGTAACGAAAAGCGGAGCGACAACCTTTGGACTTTCGGCCTGGGCGGCCAGTCCAGCGACAGTTGGGGGGGCGGCGGCGCCAACGCTTTCTCTCTGGCATATACACATGGGAACCTCAAAGACGACAGTGCCGACGCTGAAGCCGCTGACGCCACTTCCGGCGCGGCCGGCGGCTTTGGCAAATGGATGCTGAATCTGCAACGGCAGCAATATCTGAGGCGAAATCTGCAACTGAACCTGAGTTTCGCCGGACAGCTGGCGTCGAAAAACCTGCACTCGTCGGAGAAGTTCTATCTGGGCGGACCAACTGGCGTGCGGGCTTACCCGCAGAGCGAGGCCGACGGCGACGAAGGCTATCGCTTCACGGCGGAACTGCGGCTGAAGGTGCCGGGACTGTCCACACCCAAGAGTGGATTTTATGTGGCGGGATATTTTGACTACGGCGGTGTGCTGCGGCATAAGAACAACTATGACCCGTCGACCGAGAACTGGCGGAGCCTGTCCGGCGCAGGCGTCGGTCTGCTCTGGTCGCGGGACCAGGATTATGCCTTCCGGCTGGACTATGCCTGGAAGACCTGCGGTGAAGCGGCGACGTCCGACACCGACCAGAACGGGCGGCTCTGGCTACAGGCCGTCAAATATTTCTGATAAGGAGTAAAAAGATGAACAGAGAAATTTTTGCCGACGGCATCAGCGCCGTCCACGTCACCGGCAATCTGGTGCGCATCGACCTGATGACCATGCAGCCTCAGCTGAAAAGCAACGACGGGCAACCGGTGGTGGAAGTAAATCAGCGGATCATTATGCCGCTGGAAGGTTTCGTTCAGTCACTGGCGGTTCAGGACAACATCATCAAACAGTTGATTGAGACCGGATTGTTGAAAAAAGACGAGCAACCGGTGTCCGACCCGGCATCCAAATAAACTAGCGAAAGAGGGAATCAAGATGAAACCAATGACGCAATACTATAAAATGATGATCTCGTTCTTGATGGTCATGGTGCTGGGCTTGGGATTGACCGGCGTAGCGACAGCTGCCCCTGCGGAGAAGTTTCCTGTGGGTGTTGTGGACTTTATGTATCTGGTCAACAATCACCCCAATACAGTGGCGGCAAACGCGGCGTTGAAAACGGAGCAGGAGCAGATCCGCAAAGAGTTTGAAACAAAATCCGCCGGGATGAGCGACAAGGACAAACAGGCCCTCGACCGTCAACTCGGTCAACAGTTGGAACAGAAACGCCAGGAGCTGCTGAACCCGATCGTGGACAGCATTAATGCAACTATGAAGGCCGTGGCGGCTGAAAAAGGCTTGGCGATGGTTGTGTTCAAGAACAGTGTCGCGATGGGCGGTCAAGACATCACCGCGGATGTTCTGGCGAAACTGAGCGGGAAATAGGGGTCGTTTACAATATCGCTCCGGCATACGCATTGACGCTGTTTTAGCCAAAATGCTACAATATACGCGATATTGCAGGCGGAAGTCCTGCGGTGACGGAACGGAGGAACGGATATGCTGGATATGAGATTTGTTCGGGACAATCTGCCGCTGGTCGAACAAGCGCTGAACAACCGAAATGCATCGGTGGACCTGACCGAGTTCACTGGTCTGGAAAAACGCCGTCGGGAACTATTGGTCGAAGTCGAAGCGCTGAAAAGCAAGCGTAACACGGTTTCCCAGGAAGTCAGCCGGCTGAAGAAGGCCGGGCAGGATGCGGAAGCCCTGATCCTGGAGATGCGCGGCGTCGGCGACAAAATCGCTGAACTGGACGGCGAAGTCAAGGATATCGAGGGCAAACTGACTTCGATCCTGCTGTATATCCCCAATATCCCGCATGCATCGGTTCCGGTGGGCGCCGATGAGGAAGCCAATCCGGAGGTTCGCCGCTGGGGTGAGCCGCGCAAGTTTGACAAACAGCCGCTGGCCCACTATGAAATCGGCGAAAAACTAGGCATCCTTGATTTTGAGCGCGGCGGCAAAGTGTCCGGCGCTCGGTTTACCTTTTCCAAAGGGCTGGGTGCGCGGCTGGAACGTTCGTTGATCAGTTTCATGCTCGACCTGCATACGCAGGAACATGGGTACACCGAGTTTTTTCCGCCGTTTATCGTCAACAAAGAAAGCATGTTCGGCACCGGCCAGCTGCCGAAGTTCGCCGAGGACATGTTCAAACTGGAAGGTTATGAATATTACTTGATTCCGACAGCGGAAGTTCCGGTCACCAACTATCATCGCGGCGAGATACTTGAGGCCAAAGACCTGCCGTTTTACTACACCGCCTATAGCGCCTGTTTCCGCGCCGAAGCCGGAGCTGCCGGACGCGATACCCGCGGACTGATCCGGCAACATCAGTTCAACAAAGTCGAGCTGGTCAAGTTTGTCAAACCGGAAGATTCGTATGAAGAACTGGAAAAACTGACCCTGAACGCGGAGAAAGTATTGCAACGACTGGAACTGCCCTATCGGACCATCTTGCTCTGTACCGGCGACATGGGCTTTTCCTCGGCCAAGACCTATGACCTGGAAGTCTGGCTGCCGAGCGCCGGCCGTTATCGCGAGATTTCCTCCTGCTCCAACTTCGAGGATTACCAGGCCCGTCGGGCCGAGATCAAGTTCCGCCGCGAACCCAAAGCCAAACCGGAATACGTTCACACGCTGAACGGCTCGGGTGTGGCGGTCGGTCGCACCGTGGCCGCGATTCTGGAAAACTACCAGCAGGAAGACGGTTCCGTCGTGGTGCCGGACGCGCTGCGTCCCTACATGGGAGTCGACGTGATCCGCTAATTTTTCAATCAGCATTTCAATTAGAGTATGCTATATCAAAGAAAAATTGTTAAATAGTAAAGCGAGGGCTGCGGCCTTCGCTTTTTTAATACGCAAAAATATTTTTTATAAATGTTATTTCATTAGCAGGAATATCGTAATTAATACAGAAAATTATAACCTGTAACATGTATTACAAGTAAACGAGGTGGCCGGATGGATCTTAGGCCGATTGATAAGCGACATATCAGCCATCAGGTGTATGACCATATTTTGGACAACATCCTGAACGGCGTGTGGCCGCCTGGCAGTAAATTGCCGTCGGAACATGAACTTTGCCAGTTGCTTGGCGTAAGCCGGGTGCCGATCCGTGAAGCTCTCAAACGGCTGAATGCGATGGGGATTGCTCAGACTCGTCAGGGCGAAGGCAGCTATGTGATGATGCTGACTCCGGGCATGTTCATGAACTCGCTGCTACCGATGCTGGTACTTAACCGCAAGAGCATGATGGACATCCTGGAATATCGCCGGATCGTCGAACCGGAAAATGCGGCGCTTGCCGCCAGACACGCCGACGAAACCGACATCGCCAACATCGCATCGACGATCGAAGAAATCAACCGTGTCGGCAAACCGGCGCTGGAATTTGCGATCGCCGACATGAAATTTCATCTGGATATCGCCCGGGCGACAAAAAATTCGGTGCTGTTCAATGTGAGCAATGTGATCCGGGACGTGATGGTCAGTTATTATCGTAAGATTAATGAACTGATGGGCGTGGATCGGGCGCTCAGATACCACCAACTCATTTTCGAAGCGATTCGGGATCGCGACGAAGAGGCGGCCCGGCGTTGGATGCAGGAGCATATTGCGACTACGATCGATGATGTGTCGGTGAAATACGACGACGATATGGTGGAGCAAAAAGTACAACGCAAAAAGAGAGGGATGATCTGATGAAAAAGATGATGAAGGCTGTCGTGAAGTACGACAATGTGGCGGGAGCGACAGAGGTTCGCGAGGTACCGGCTCCGACAATCGGCCCGGATGATGTATTGGTCGAGACGGCATACATTGGTATTTGCGGCAGCGATCCCCACATGCACCACAATAAGGTTTCTTATAAGGTAAATGTGCCGCTGATTCTCGGCCACGAATTTGCCGGAACCATCGCCGAACTCGGTTCCAATGTCAAGGGATGGCAGGTCGGTGACAGGGTGGCTTCGGAAACGCACGCCGATTATTGCGGCAAATGCGTGATGTGTCGCACCAACAACTATCATATCTGCCGTGAGCGCAAAGGCTATGGATTCCAGATCGACGGCGCGTTTGCCAAATACGTGAAGGTCCCCAGTCGAATTCTGCATAAAGTACCGGCCAACGTCAGCCTGAAGGAAGCTTCGCTGACCGAACCGCTCTGCGTGGCCTATAGTTCACTCGTCAAACATTCGCCGCTCAAACCAGGCGACTTGGTGGTCATCATCGGCCCGGGGCCGATTGGCTTGCTCTGCATCAAGATGGCGGCGATCATGGGCGCTTCGGATATCGTGGTCATAGGGACCGACGGTGATGACGGCCGCATGGAAATCGCTAAAAAGCTCGGCGCGACGATGACGATCAACAGCTCGCAGCAAGACCCGGTTCCCTTGATCATGGCGATGCGCGACGGTTACGGCGCCGACCTGGTTGTTGATGCAGCCGGCTTCTCGCCCACCTTGAAACTGTCGCTCGACGTAGTCCGTCCCGGCGGCCAGATCAACAAGATCGGCTGGGGTCCCGGACCGGTCGGATTCTCACTAGATCAGCTGATTTCCAAAGCGGTTGCGTTGCAAGGCACGTTCAGCCACAACTGGGACGTCTGGGAAAAGTGCCTGGTGCTGATGGGTGAGCGAACCGTCGACCTGCTGGATATCGTCACGCATGAACTGCCGCTTGATCAGTGGCAAAAAGGCTTTGATCTGATGGAATCCAAAGAAGGTTTGAAAATCGTCCTGACGCCGATCGACTGATCGGCCGGACAGAGATAAGGAGGAGAATCCAATGGTAGCTGCCAACATCATCCGTGCTATCGAAGATAAAGCGCTGCAGATGCGTGAACTGATCGTGACCGACCTGATCGGCGAAGGCAAAGTCGGCCACTTGGGCGGGTCCTGTTCCTCGGCCGACGTCGTGGCCGCACTCTATTTCCACAAGATGAAACATGATCCAAAGAATCCGCAAAACCCCGACCGCGACCGATTTTTGCTCAGCAAAGGCCATGCCGCGCTAGTTCAATATGCCGCGTTGGCGATTGCCGGTTATTTTCCGCTGAGTGAACTGAAACATGTCAAATCGCTGGGGGCAATGTTGCAGGGGCACCCGGATATGACCAAGACGCCGGGGATTGAAGCCAATACCGGGTCGTTGGGCCAGGGGCTCTCGATTGCCAATGGCATGGCGCTGGGCCTAAAGTTGGACGGCAGTCCGCGCCGGGTCTACGTGATCGTTGGCGACGGCGAGCAAGCCGAGGGCCAGATATGGGAAGCGGCGATGGCAGCGTCCAATTTCAAGATCGACAACCTGACGGCAATTGTCGACTGCAACCGGCTACAAGCGACCGGCGCGATCCGCGACCGGTTCGACCTGAACCCGATTGCACCCAAATGGGCGGCTTTCGGCTGGCATGTCATCGAAGCCGATG
>JBGSKE010000076.1:0-21834 GCA_041741355.1 Negativicutes bacterium
CGCCAGCAACTTTTGCTGATACAGGCTATATACCGACGCCACCCGCTGCTGGTAATAGTTGTCGGCCTGGGCCGAAAACCGTTCCGGCGTTATCAGTTGGTTCTTGGCGTTGGAAATGGTCCCGATCACACTGCCGACAGAAAACTGACGTTCCGGCAAGTCCAGTTCTTTCAGGCACTGACGGACCAGCAGCTTGATGTCCGCTTCATCGTAAATCGTGAAATGTCGGCTGTACCAACCGGTCACGTCCACTTCCATCCGCAGGAACCGGGCGCAAAAAGAATGAAACGTGCTCAGCCAGATGTGCGCCGCCACCGGCCCGACCAGTCGTTGCACCCGCTGCTTCATTTCTGCCGCTGCTTTATTGGTGAAAGTGATGGCCAATATCTCCCAGGGCTTGACCCCCTGTTCAATCAGGTAAGCGATCCGGCTGGTCAGCACGCTGGTCTTGCCTGACCCGGCCCCCGCCACTACCAGCAACGGCCCGTTGATATGCGTGACTGCCTCCGCCTGGCAGGGATTGAGTTTCTTCATATAATCCTGGTGCACTTTGTTCCTCCCGTTTTTCGACTTCAAATCAAATTCGCTTTCATTAGATTCTCCATCGTTAGCTGTATTCCTGCTAATTAGAACATATGTTTGATATTTTGCCAAAGGTTTTATATAATGAGGCTGAACAAACAGTGCAACGGGAGGGTTCTACTATGGATAAGCTCGCCAAACTCGCCTTGCTTGGCGAAAGCGCCAAGTACGATGTGTGCGCCTCGTCCTCGGCAACGCCGAAACGTTTCCAGCACGCCGAAATTGGCCGGACCGCCCCCAGCGGCGTCTGTCATTCGTTTACGCCAGATGGACGTTGTGTATCGCTGTTTAAAGTGCTGTTAAGCAATCAGTGTGAAAAAGACTGTTTATACTGTCCCAACCGCGCCGGTCGCGATGTGCCGCGCAGCCGGTTTGCACCGGAGGAACTGGCGGACTTGTTTATGGAGTTTTATCGCCGCAACTATGTGGAAGGATTGTTCCTCAGTTCCGGCGTACGCCATTCGACCGGTCGCACAATGCAGGAACTGCTGGAAACGTTGGAAATACTGCGGACTCGCCACCGTTTCGGCGGCTACATCCACCTGAAAATTTTGCCGGGCGCCGGTGAGGCGGAAATTGAGCGGGCCGTCGCGCTGTCAAACCGGGTATCGCTGAACATGGAGGCGCCGACTGCACTACACCTGGCCCGGCTCAGCCGCACTAAAAATTTTGCCAGTGAAATCATGGGCGGACTCAGTCGCATCCATCGCCACCTGCGCGACCAGCCCGGCGTCAGTCACTCGACCCAATTCATCGTCGGCGCTGCGCAGGAATCGGACCGCGATATCCTGGACTCGACGTTGCGGCTGTATTCTTCCTACGGCCTGAAACGGGCATACTTCAGTACGTTCCAACCGGTACCAGGCACGCCGCTCGATGGCATCACCGCCTCGCCGCTGGTGCGTGAACATCGGCTGTACCAGGCGGATTTTCTCTACCGCTATTATGGATTCCGCATGGACGAAATGCCGTACAATCCCGCCGGCAATCTCGATCTCGGCGTTGACCCGAAACAGGCGTTTGCCGAACTGCATCCCGAACGGTTCCCGCTGGAAATCAACCGGGCTTCGGTGGCGGAACTGCTGCGAATCCCCGGCATCGGTCCCCGCTCAGCCAAAAAAATTGTGCTGCTGCGCCGCGAGAGCCGTTTCCGCTCGGTCGAAGACCTGGCCCGCATCGGCGTGGTCACCAAACGGGCGTTGCCCTACATTTTGGTTGAAGGCAAAAAATATTCGCCGCCGCTCGGTTCGCTCGGTCGCGATCGTTCCAGTTACAGCCAAACATCGTTGTGGGGTGAGCAAGTATGATTCAATGCGCCGCCACTCCAGCCAGCATGTTGAAAGCGGTTCTGCTCAGCGAACTGACCGGGCAGCAACCGGCAGTCGGCCAGGCCGAAGCCGAAACAAATTTGTTCGCCGCCTGTGATCAGCTGAATGCCGATGACTACGGACTTGAGCAACTCACCCGTCAATTAGCCGCGAAAACCGGCGCTGACTATCGCTGGATCGACCAATATCCGGGCCGACGCCTGGCCGTGATGGTCCTGTTCAATTTGCGCAACTGCTCGCGCGACAGCGAACGAGTGATTTTTGCCGCCTTAACGGAAGCCGTCCGAAGCGGGCCTGCCTCCTGCATCTGCGGCCGCAGCCGCGCCAGCGCCGTATTCCGCCGTCGCAGCCGGGAAGTCGGCAACGAAGTCCATCGCCTGCTCGGCCTGATCCGATTTCAGGAAACCGCTGACGGTGATTTGGTTGCCAAACCGCAATTGGCCCACCAAACGGCCGATCTGTTGCTGCGCAAATTCCAGTTGCGTTATCCGAATCGCCGCTTACTGTTCATTCTGCCGCAAGGGGCGCTGTGTTGCCATCAAGGACAGCTTTCCTTTCTTGCCCTGCAGGATTTACCGGCGACAATGTTGAATCCAACAGATGACTTCGCAAATTTATGGGAAACCTACTATCGTTCGCAATACATCGAAGCACGCAAAAACATCCGGCTGGCCTCGCGGTTCATCCCCAAAAAGTACTGGGATTGGCTGCCGGAAGGAAAAATACTGAAACAGGAAGCAATGAAATGAAAGAAATCATCAGCCGTGTCTGGCGGGCCATTATCGAGTTTGACCTGATTGAACCCGACGACCGAATCTTGATTGGCTTATCCGGTGGCAAAGACAGTTTGTTTCTCACCTACGTCCTGGCCCAGATCCGCCGTCATTCGGCCCGACCGTTCTCGCTCGGCGCCTTCACGATCGATACCCGGTTCGGCGAAATATTCCCCCGACAAGAATTGCAGGCCTTTTGCGATCAGCTCGATATCCCGTTCGACTCGACGGTTGTCGATATCCCCAAGGCCATTGCTACGGCCAAAGTTCCCGACCCCTGCGCGACCTGCGCTTTTTTTCGTCGCGGCGCGTTGAACCGAATTGCCGGCGAACGGGGCTATAATAAAGTTGCCTTGGCCCACCATCATGACGATGCGGTGGAAACCTTCATGATGGGGCTTTTTTATGCCGGACGGCTCAAGACATTCCTGCCGAAAACGCCGCAGGAACGCAGCGGCCTGACAATCATCCGTCCTTTGGTCTATTTCCGCGAACAGGATATTATCGAAAACGCCAACAAGCTTGGCTTGCAACCGCTAAAAAACCCCTGCCCCTACAACGGCAATACCAAGCGCCAGGAAATCAAAGAGATGCTGAGCAGTCTGGAAGCCAAAGACCCTGAGTATTACCGGCGTTTTTCCGCTGCGATGCGCGGCGGCGAAACCGCCGAACTCTGGCCGGCGGAACCGGACCGCTACACACTAAAAGGTCGCTATCTTGATTTTCGGGGCTATGCCAGAACAAACAATGAGAACTGACCCGAGGAGGGCGCCATGACCCTGCGGCGAAAAACGTTATTGGCAAGTTGCCTTGCAGTCCTGCTGCTATTGTCAGTCGTCACCTTTTCCGCCAACTATATCTTGTTGGGCGGTTTTTCTGATGTGGAAACCCGTGAGACGCAGTCCAGTCTCAGCCGGGCAACAACCGCCATCGAAAGCGAGTTGGCTTCGCTGACCGCCTTTTTGGTTGACTGGGCGGAATGGGACGATTCCTACGATTTTATCGCCAAACAGTCGCCGGACTATATCAAGAAGAATTTGACTGCGACAACATTTCTGACACAAAAATTACAACTGCTTGTATTCTTGGATGCCCAGCGCAATATAGTGTTCGGAACAACCTTTAATCCTGCAACCAAAGAATTTCTGCCGATACCGCCTGAGTTGCAGCAACATTTCAAGCCTGGTTCGCCGTTGGTACCCGCTCTGGATTCCGACAAGGCCATCCGCGACATAGTTGTTCTTGCCGATGCCCCCCTGCTAATTGCCGCACACCCTGTCATTGATAGTGAACGGAAAATGCCGCCGCGTGGTTGGTTGGTTGTCGGGCGGGTCATTGATGAAACGCTGCGTAGCCAGTTGGCCCAAACAAGCCTCTTATCAATCCAATTGCAACCTGCGTTAGCTGGCAACCTGACAGCGGATTTTCAAAAAGCCGCCCAGCAGATGTCGTCGCAAACTCCTACGCTGGTAACAACGTTAACTGAAAACTGCATTGCCGGGTATGCCCTGCTTAACGATCTGTATGGACAACCCGGTGTCATCCTGCGTATTGATACGCCACGTGAAGCGTATCTGCAGGGAAAACGCACAGTACAGTATTTTATCCTGCTGTTGATCGGCCTGGGATTGCTGTTTACGCTGCTTTACTTATTGATGCTGGAAAAAACAGTGCTCGCCAGATTGTCCAGTCTGGGCCGTCAGGTATTTCAGATCGGTCAGCTCAATCAGCCGTCGCTGCGGGCCAGTGTACCGGGACATGACGAAATATCCGGGCTGGCCGATTCCATCAACCGAATGCTGCAATCCCTCGAAGCAGCACAAAGCGAACTGCGCGAAAGTGAAGCAGCTACTCTGGCATTACTGTCGGGAATGCCAGATTCACTGTTACGAATTGACAAGGACGGCTTTCTGATCGACTACAAAACCGGTCGCGATCGAGTCTTTGCGGTTCCGGCAAAATTGTTGGCAGGAAACTCCATCGCCGAGGCGTTCCCGCCGCGACTGACCGATAAACTGCTGACCGGGGTGGCGCAGGTTCTCGCAACCAATGAGCCCCAATGGTTTGAACATGAAACCAGCGTCAACAAACGTCCGCTTTATCTGGAAGTCCGACTGACCAAAGCCGGCAACAATGAAGTATTGGCAGTGATCCGTGACCTGACCGAGAAACGGGAACTGGAGGAATCACTTCGATTTGCCAATGTCCGCGATCCCCTGACCGGGCTGCTCAACCGCGAGGGTTGGGAGCAACAGCTTGCCGCCCGACAGTTGCCGCCAGATCAGCCGGTTGGCATCGTAATCTGCGACGTTGACAGTATGCGTTTGATCAATGAAAGCCTAGGCCATGAGTGGGGCGACAAAGTCTTGTCCGCACTGGCCAGCTTGTTGCGCTCCGTTCTGCCGCTAGATAGCCTGATCGCCCGGGTCGGCGACGATGAGTTTGCCGCTTTGCTGCTCAATCGCTCTGACGACGAAATGCAGCAGCTATGTCAAGACATTCGCAGCGAAGTCGACAAAAACAGTTTGATGGAAGAATCGCTGCGTTTCAGCGTCGCACTGGGCTGTGCCGCTGAAAGATCGCCAACGGTTTCGCTGCAAGATATTCAAAAACTGGCCGGCTCCCGGATGCGCCGGGACAAGCTGAGCCAAAGCCGATTCGCCCGTGAACGTTTTTTTCAGTCTTTACAGGCCGTTCTCGCCACCCGCGATTTTGTCACGCAGCAGCATGCAACCCGCCTGTGGGCATTATGCCAGCCGCTGGCTACAGCAGCCGGGTTGCCGCGTCGCCGACTCCGCGAGCTTAAACTATTAACCCAATACCACGATATTGGCAAAGTTGGAATCCCTGACCAGCTGCTGTTCAAAAAAGGCCGCCTGACAGTCGCTGAAATGGATACGATGAAACTGCACGTGGAAATCGGCCATCGGATTGCCCAGTCGATCCCTGAACTTGCGCCGATGTCCGACCTATTATTGAAACACCACGAATGGTGGAACGGCCAAGGCTATCCGCTGGGCCTGCGGGAAACTGAAATCCCGCTTGAGTGCCGGATATTTTCAATTGTCGACGCCTATGATGCGATGACAAACGACCGTCCAGATCGCCAAGCTTTCTCGGGAAAAGAAGCGGCCGCCGAATTACGCAATTGCGCCGGCAGCCAGTTTGATCCAGAATTGGTCGAAGCGTTGCTTCGCCTACTTGGTGAAGAACGTTAGGCAGATTATTGGGTTAATTCTTTCTTTAATTTGCGTAGCGCCGCTGCGAACAGCATGCTTTCGGTCGCGATCGTCAGAAATTGCGCACCTGCGTTACGCCAATACTCGGCATCTGTCGCATTGAGGCAGAATATCCCCGCCCACTTGTCCGTGCGGCGGGTTTTTTCTATGACCGAATGAATGACCCGGCGCAGTTCTGGATTGTCAAACTGCCCGATGCAGCCCATCGACTGCGACAGGTCAGTGGGGCCGATGAAAATCCCGTCAATTCCATCCACTGCCAAGATTTCATCCAGATTGGTCACCGATTCAATATGTTCCACTTGTGTAATGACTAAGGTTTCTCTGTTGGCGCCGGAAATATATTCCTGCATCGGTACGAAACCATAGCGGGCAGCTCTGACGATTCCGGCAATCCCCCGTTCGCCCAGCGGGGCGTAACGCGCGGCGCGTACGGCAGCTTTCGCCTGTTCGGCTGTATTGACCTGCGGCGCCAAAATACCGCCGGCCCCCATATCAAGCGCCCGCAGTATCAAATCCGGAGTATTGGCGGTAACCCGCACGATTGGCGTGATATTGGCAATCTCGGCAGCTCGCATCATATTGCCGACCTGCTCGGTCGTATTGCCTGAATGCTCGGTATCAATGATGACATAGTCCAACCCGGCATAGCCGATCATTTCCACCAGCGCCGGCTCACCCAGTACGGCAAAAGTACCGTAGACAGCTCCGCCCGCAGCAAGCACCGGTTTAATTCGGTTGAGCGGATATTTCATTGCAGTTGTCAAGTTATATTTTCCCCTTTCTGACCTGAAACTTGCGTTGGTTGTTTATTTTTTGAGTAATTGCAGCAAATCCGTTGGCTCGTAAATAATCTGCTGCGCCCCGCTTTGCTGCAATTCTTCCACAGTTCGGAACCCCCAGGCAACACCGACCGCCAACATGCCTGCCGCATTAGCAGTCAGCATGTCGGTAGCGGTATCACCCAGATACAAAATTTCCGCTGGTGAAATCGCCAGTTGAGCAGCAATTTCCAGCGCCGCCTGCGGGTCAGGTTTGACCGGCACGCCCGGTCTGGCCCCAAGAATCGGGGCGAAGTTCCAGCCAGGCAACAACGCCGGCACCATGATTTTTGTAAACGCATCCGGCTTGTTGGACAGAATCGCCATACGCAAACCGATTTCCGTCAGTTCGCCCAGCATTTCGACAATCCCGGCATAGGGGCGAGTTTTTTTATCCCAGCGCTGTTCATATTCTGCCGACATCCACTGGATATTCTGCGCCACCAACGCTGCATCGCGCTGCGTCTCCGGCAGCACCCTACGCACCAGTTCGGCAATCCCGTCACCGACAAAATAACGGTACTGCTCGGCAGCATGCACTGGAAACGATTGCCGGGCCAGCACCTGGTTCATGGAATCGGCCAGATCCTCCAGCGAATCGAGCAATGTGCCGTCGAGGTCAAAAATTACAGCCTGATAGTTCACGCAAGCGGCCAACTTTCAGTGATTTCGGCCATCAGCATTACCAATGCCACCGTGCGGGGAACGGCTGTATTCAGGTCGACATATTCATGATCGGTGTGTTCTTCATAATTCTCCACACCCAGGGCATCAATCGTCGGAATGAATTTTGCCGTCCGGTTGCCGTCGGTCAGACCGCCGGCCATCCACTCGACCACTTCGGCGTTGTATTCGCGACGGACGATATTTTTATAAACATCGACCAATTTTTGCACCTGGGCGGTTTTTTCCATCGGACCGGTGTGAATGCCGCCGGTCACCGTCACCTTGACGCCCGGCACAATCGTCTGATTCGGCAGATCCTTGATCGCCCGGTCCAGTCTTTCTTGCTCGGCAACGGTATAACAGCGCACGTTCAGTTTTGCGAACGCGTCGGCGGGAATTACGTTGATCCGGTCGTTACTGGAGCCAATCACTCCCACATTGATCGCGTTGGCGGGAATAAACTGACCGTGGTCGACGATCCCTTTTTGCTGGAGCGCCTCCCGCGTGTATTCTTGTGGTTTTTCCGGCAACGGGCTGGCCAGTTTATACAACAAACTGATCTGGTTGCCAAGCTCCATGATTGCGCTGGCGCAGGAGTGCGGCGCATTACCGGCATGACCGGAAACCCCTTCGACTTTGATGTCATAGTTGGCGCTGCCTTTGCGCTGAGTTACTATTCCCCAACCGGGGCGGGCCGTATCCATGATCACTGCGACATCGGCCTGCGGCGACAGTTCAGCGACAATCGCTTCCGCCGTCGGCGAACCGCCTTCTTCTTCACCGTTGTAGTACAAAATGACTTCGCCAAACGAGTCGAAACCCAACTCTTGCAATGTTTTCAGCGCATAAATTGTCTGAATGACTGTCGCTTTATCGTCGCCGACGCCCGGTCCATAGGCGATATTTTTCTCGTCGACGCGAAATGGACGCTTTGCCGCTTCGCCTGGTTTGAATACCGTGTCGACATGCGCAATCATCAGCAGGCGGAAAGTTCCCTTGCCTTTAATCCGGGCGATCAGGTGGGTAGAACGTGGATTGGTCCGATATTCAATCGCCGCCCCTAACGCCTGGAGCTTCGCACCGACAAACTTAGCCGCCCGGTCCGTTCCCTCTGGGTCGCCATTGCCAGAATCAATATTGGTCAAGCTTTCCAGATCTTTCACATAGTTGTCGAACTGCTGCTGCAAAAATGTTTTCACTTTAGCGCCGTCCATAAAATATACTACCTCCTGCATTTTGTCCTTTATGGAAAGATTTGACCCGCCAACGCATTATTCCTGCAACAAAAATGCAAAAACCGGCTGACGCAAGATGATAAACACCTGCATCAACCGGTTTTAACCATGTTTGATTTCACTGTGAGTCATCGAGACGTTACGAATTCAGGTGAAAATGGGCGAAAGAGACTTTTCGCAGCAAAACTTAACTATGATTCTACTGCCAAAACATCGTTGCTTGCGATTTTGGTTGCCAAAATAGTCGATTGTATTTGATTTTCACCTTCAATTCGTCGACGAAGCGTAAGCGGATTTGCATGGCAAAATCGGCAAGGATGCTGATTTTAGGCCTCGCAGCGACGGAAGAAGCGTTTGAGGCCGACCTGCAAATCGATGACGCAAGTCGTTACGAATTTTGGTGAAAATATCTGCAAGAGACTTTTGGCGCCAAAATCAACTATTACTTTGTTTTGGCCGGATCAACCGTCTTGCCGCTGCGGCGTTTGCCCAGTTCTGCAATCAGCGCGGCAAAATCAATGTTATGCGCCGCCAGCAATACCAGGCAGTGGTACCAAAGATCGGCCATTTCATAAATCACTTCGCCCTGGCTGTGATTTTTGGCGGCGATAATCGTTTCGGCTGCTTCTTCACCGATCTTTTTCAGAATCCGGTCCTCGCCTTTGGCAAACAAACTGCTGGTATAGGACCCTGCTTGCGGATTTTGTCGCCGGTCTTCCAACACTGCAAACAGTTCTGTCAAAACCTCTATTGCTGGAAGCGCCGGACGTTCGGTCAGCGTGGACTCCGCTTCGCCAAACCGCCGACTGAAGCAGGAGTAAGTGCCTTCGTGACAGGCAGCACCAGTCTGCTCGACTTTAACCAGCAACGTATCCCCGTCGCAGTCATAAAACATTTCTTTCACCGTTTGCACATGGCCCGATGTCGCGCCCTTGTTCCACAGTTCCTGGCGGCTGCGGCTATAAAACCAGGTTGTTCCCGTTGCCAGCGTTTTTTCCAGCGACTGGCGGTTCATATAGGCCAGCATCAACACAGTCCCTGTCGCGGCATCCTGGATGATCGCCGGCACGAGTCCATTATCATCAAATTTGATTCGCTCGATCATTTATAGTCGCACCTCAATCCCCTGACTGCGCAAGAATTCTTTGGTCTGGCGAATACTGAACTCGCCGTAATGGAACACCGAAGCAGCCAGTACCGCGTCGGCTTTCCCCTTCACCAGCGCATCGGCAAAATGCGGCAAAGTTCCTGCGCCGCCGGAGGCGATCACCGGCACTTCCACCAGTTCCGATACCGCCCGGTTAAGCTCATTGTCGTAGCCATCTTTCGTTCCATCGCAGTCCATACTGGTCAGCAGAATTTCTCCGGCTCCCAGGTCCACGCCGCGCCGGATCCATTCCAGCACGTCCAGACTGGTCGGTGTGCGCCCGCCATTGATATACACTTCCCATTTGCCAGCCCCGCAGCGTTTGGCATCCACTGCCAACACAATGCACTGGCGACCGAAACTTTTGGCCCCTTCGGCAATCAGCCCCGGGTCCTTGACGGCTGCCGTATTTAGCGACACTTTATCCGCCCCGGCATGCAGCATCGTTCGGATGTCATCGACCGAGCGGATACCACCGCCCACTGTGAACGGGATGAAAACCTGGCTGGCGGTGCGCCGCACGACATCAACCATCGTATTGCGCCCGTCCGAAGAGGCGGTGATATCTAGAAACACCAGTTCGTCGGCCAGTTCCCGATCATAAAACGCCGCCAGTTCCACCGGATCGCCGGCATCCCGCAATGAGACGAAGTTCGTGCCCTTGACCACCCGACCATCCTTTACATCCAGACAGGGAATAATTCGTTTCGTATGCATCAGGCAGCACCTCCGCGCACGACCTGCAATGCATCCGCCAAATCAATCGCGCCGGTATAGAGAGCCTTGCCGATGATCACTCCTTCGATCCCTGCGGGCGTCAATGGTTGCAAGGCCAGAATGTCTTCCATCCCTTTCACGCCACCGGAAGCGATGACTGCCAAACCCGACTGTTTTGCCAGCTGCAGCGTCGATTCGACATTTACGCCGGTCAGCATTCCGTCGCGCGATATGTCGGTATAGATGATGCGTTTGGCGCCGACTTGCTTCATCCGTTGCGCCAGCTCCGCTACCTGCAACAGACCCGATTTTTCCCAACCGTCCACTGCCACTTCACCATCGCGGGCATCAATCCCAATCACAATTTTTTCGCCATAGCGGCTGCACAGCTGTTCGACCAGCTCCGGCGAACGCGCTGCAACCGAACCGAGGATCACCCGGTTGATCCCTGCCGCCAAAGCTGCCTCGACGGATTCCAGCGTGCGGATGCCGCCGCCCAGCTGCACCTTGACGTCAAAGGTCCGGGCAATTTCGCTGACCACCGACAAATTAACCGATTTGCCAGCCCTCGCGCCATCCAGGTCAACAATGTGCAGCCACTGCGTCCCGGCTTCGACCCAACGCCGCGCCGCATCGAGCGGGTTTTCGGCAAAAACGGTCTCGCGGTCAAAGCGACCCTCTTCCAACCGTACGCATTTACCGCCCCGGATATCAATCGCCGGAAAAATAATCATATCGACATCTCCTTGAAGTTCGTCAAGATTTGCAAGCCAACCGCACTCGATTTTTCCGGATGAAACTGAACCGCCTGGACCAAGCCGCAGCCTACCGCCGCCGTCACCGGACCGCCATAATCAGTCACTGCCGTGATGCAGGTTTCGTCGGTCGGCACAGCATGATAACTATGCACGAAATAAACATACGCTGCTGGCGGCAATCCCTGGAACAGAGGACTTGATGTTCGGTACGCCAGGTTGTTCCAACCCATGTGGGGGATTTTCAGTCCCGGCGCCGCGATTTTGCGCACCAGCCCTTTGAAAATGCCCAACCCCGCTACGCCCGGATCTTCTTCGCTGCCTTCAAACAGCAGTTGCAGCCCGACGCAAATTCCCAGAAACGGTTTTCCTGCTGCAATCACTTCATGGATGACCGGCGCAAGCTGCCGTTCGTTCAGATTTTTCATGCAGTCGCCAAACGCACCGACGCCAGGCAAAACCACCTTGTCGGCCCGCAGCACTTCCGCCGGGTCGCGGGTCACCACCACTTGCGCGCCGACCTTTTCCAGCGCTTTGGCGGCGCTGTGCAGATTTCCCATGCCATAATCAATGATTGCAATTTTCATCATTTCGTTGCCCCTTATAATGTTCCTTTGCTTGAAGGCACACCCTGAACCCGCGGATCGTGCTCGAGCGACTGGGCCAAAGCCCGGCCAAGCGCCTTAAAGATCGCTTCGACAATATGATGGCGGTTTTTGCCTGCCAACACTTTTACATGCAGGGTCAGGCCCGCATTCACCGCGACCGCTCGCAGGAATTCTTCGGTCAGTTCCACATCAAATTCGCCAATACGCCCCTGGCCCAGTTCCGCATCAAACGCCAGAAATGGACGACCGCTAAAATCGACCACCACCAGAACCAACGCTTCGTCCATCGGCACATAGACATGACCGTAGCGGCGGATACCGGCTTTGTCGCCAGCTGCTTTGGCCAGCGCCTGTCCCAGCACAATGCCGACATCTTCGACCGTGTGATGGCCGTCGATGACCAAGTCGCCTGTCGCTGCGACTTCAAGCGAAAACAAGCCATGTTTGGCGAACAGAATTAACATATGGTCCAAAAAGCCAATCCCTGTCGCGACCTGCGAAGTTCCCGCGCCATCAATATCGAGTGTTATGGAAACCTTTGTTTCACTGGTCGCGCGTGTAATCGCAGCCTTACGCCCATTGGTCGCGACAGTATCGATGTTGCTCATGTTAATTCGCCTCCTGTTGCATCAGCTTATCGCCATAACGTTTGACACAATCCAATATCAGCTGATTTTCCGACGCGGTTCCCACCGTGATCCGCAGACACCCGGCCAGTCCAGGCGTACGGGAGAAATTACGCACGCCGATGCCCTGTCTGATAAAAATTTCATGCAGTACATCCGGCGCCGCCACTTTGACCAACAGGAAATTCGTCAACGATGGGTACACCTGCGCAAATTTCAGCTTGCGCAGCCGGGATGCCAATTGATTCCGGCGTTTAACTGTGCGTTGCACTTCCTGCATCACCTGGTCGCGCAGCGAAAAGCATACTTCAGCCGCAGCCAGCGAAAAAGCGTTCAGATAATAAGGCAGTAAAAACTTGCCGACTGCGGCGCTCATTTCTGCCGATGCCAGCAAATAGCCGGTTCGGGCTGCTGCCAGACCATAGGCCTTGGAAAAGGTCCGGGCCACCATTAACCCGGGAAACTCCTGCAGCCAACCAACGCAACTTTCGCCGCAATACTCCTGATAGGCTTCATCGACCAATACCGGGCAATCAACCTGCTGAAGAATCCGGCGCAGATCGTCAGCGGGAATCCCCACGCCGGTCGGATTGTTGGGATTGCACAATACAAGCAGCTTCGCGCCTGATTCCCGCACTGTCTGCACAACCAGGTCAACGGACAGTTGGTATTGTTCATCCAGCGGGATCGCGACGGCCGGAGAGTCGGCCAGTGCAGCATAAATCGGATACATGGAAAACGACGGCCATTGATAGGCAATCGGTCTGCCGGGTCCGCCAAACGCGGCGCAAACGGCGGCGATCAATTCGCTTGATCCGTTGCCGACATTGACTTGTTCCATGTTCAGCCCGTAGCCATCCGCCAGCAGTTGTCGCAATGTCTGCGCCGTCATTTCCGGATAACGATAGGTTTCAACCGCCCGCAGCCGCCGCGCAATCGCATTGCGGACCGCAAGCGGCAACGGCGCGGAGCGCTCATTCGCATCCAACTTGACCTGCCAGCGCGGCTCTTCGCCCACGGAATATGTCGGCAGCTTATCCAAACCTGGTCTAAACATTGTTTTTCCCCCTGATCGAGACTGCCCTGGCATGGGCTGACAAGCCTTCTGCTTCCGCCAGTCTGATAATATCGTCTGCCTGTCCGGCCAAATCCTGTTCTGTATAGGCAATAATACTGGTTGTTTTCATAAACGTGTCCACATTGAGCACTGACGCATACCGGGTGGTACCGCCGGTCGGCAGTACATGGCTGGGGCCGGCGAAGTAATCGCCGAGGGGCTCCGGCGACCAAGCACCGAGAAAAATCGCGCCGGCATGCCGAATGTCAGGCAGCAACGCCTCCGGTTGCACAGTCATGATTTCCAGATGTTCCGGCGCTGCCGCATTGACGCATTGAACGGCTTGCTGCATGTCGCGAACCAGCAATGTCATCCCCTGCCGGTCCAGCGCCGTCCGGGCCGTGGCCGCGCGTGGCAGCGTCGCCAGTTGAACCGTCAATTCCTCGACCACCTGATTTGCCAGTTTTTCGCTGTCCGTCACCAAGATGCTGGAGGCCAGCTCGTCGTGTTCGGCCTGACTCAACATATCGGCCGCAATGAAAGCCGGGTCGGCGCTCGCATCGGCAACGATCATGATTTCGCTCGGCCCGGCCAGCATATCGATGTCGCAATAACCGTAGACGGCCTTTTTGGCCAATGTGACAAATAAATTGCCCGGTCCGACAATCTTGTCCACCACCGGAACTGTTGCCGTGCCAAATGCCAATGCGGCAATCGCCTGCGCGCCGCCGATGCGGAATATCCGGTGCACCCCGGCCACCACCGCCGCTGCTAGAACCAATGGATTTACAGATCCATCGCGGGCTGGCGGGACCATCATAATCACTTCCCGCACTCCGGCGACAACCGCCGGGATGGCAGTCATCAAAACGGAGGATGGATACGCCGCCGTACCGCCGGGAACATAAAGGCCCGCCCGATCCATCGGCGTTCGCCGCTGGCCAACCCAAGATCCGTTGCCACGCGAGCTGGACCAGGGGCGATCATTTTCCTTCTGCTCCTGATGAAACCGACTGACATTTTCCGCGGCCCGTTTCAGGGAATTCAGCAGCAATGGATCGACCTCAGCCAGTGCCCGGGATTTTTCCGCCGCAGTCACTTCCAGTCCTGCCGCAGTCAGCTTCACGCCATCGATTTTCGCCGTGTACTCCAGCACCGCACTGTCGCCGCGCTGTCGCACATCCTGCACAATCCGCTCCACCAGTTGCGACGGCGACAGATCTTCGCCAAAAGTCTGCTGAATTCTGGCGCGCACAGTCTCGCTCACAGCGACCTGATCAAAAGCCGGTTTCGCCAAGCGTTGCACAATCTCATCTTGTGTGGCGCCGCGTAAGTCAAGCCGCTTCATCCGACCGCATCTCCTTTTAGCAAGCGATTCATTTCATCCACCATCGACTGAATCCGTTCAAACTTCATCTTGAAACTGACCCGGTTGGCGATAAAGCGCGCCGTGGCCCGGTGCAGATGCGCCACTTCGATCAGCCGGTTCTCTTTCAGCGTCCGACCGGTTTCTACAATATCCACGATCATTTCCGCCAGCCCAACCATGGGCGCCAGCTCAATCGAGCCGTTCAACTTGATGATCTCCATCTGGATGCCATTATCGAGAAAAAACTGTTCGGCCACCCGCGGATATTTGGTCGCCACCCGCAAATGGGCATAGTCACTCAGTTTTTCCCGCTGCAGCGCTTCCGGCACTGCCAGCATCAGACGGCAGAGACCAAAATTCAAATCTACCAGCTCGTAAACATTGCGCGCTTCTTCCAACAACACATCTTTGCCGATAATGCCGATATCAGCCGCGCCATATTCGACATAGGTCGGCAAATCCATCGGCTTGGTGATGACAAACTGGATTTTCTTCGCTTCATTGACGATAACCAGCTTGCGCGAATTCTCGGCCAACCCTTCGGCAGTATAGCCGAACCGGGCCAGCAGGTCTGCTGATGGCTGGAACAACTTCCCTTTGGGCAGGGCAATCGTCAACATATCTTTATCCGGCGATGTCAAATGAATTCCTCCAGTTTTTCAACTACTCTTTAGTTGTTTAAAGCGTTAACATGTTAGTTATGGTATCATATTTTTTTTTCTGCGTCAATTTCATTTCGCGATCCAGTAGGATTTTTCCCGCTTACCCCGAATTATTGCAGTAAGTAAATACCTTAAAACGGGAGGAATATCATGTCAGCCGCACCGAAAATTCTGATCCTCAACCCACTGTCCGACCGCCAAAAAACATTCATCACCGACGTGGCGCCGCAAGCAACAATCATTTCAACCGACCTCAAACATGCCGAGGAACACATTCACGATACAGAAATACTCGCTGCCTGGGGCTTTAATAACATTCAGCCCATTTACGCCCAGGCCAAAAACCTGCGCTGGATTCACGCCCTGACTGCCGGCGTCGAATTTCTGCTATTTCCCGAAACCCAGAGCAGCTCGGTTCTGATCAGCAATTCCAAAGGGATTCATGGCATTCCTATGGCAGAGCATGTACTTGGCCTGATACTTAGCTTCACCCGCCGCCTCCCCCTGCTGCAGCAGCAGCAACAGCAGCATTTGTGGCAGCGTCCCCCGATTGATGAACTGCAGGAAATCAACGGCAAGACGATGGCCATCGTTGGTCTTGGCGCCATTGGGCATGAAATCGCCAAAAAGGCCAAGGCGATGGATATGCGGGTCATCGCCGCCAAGCGGGAAATGACACAGGAGCCGTTCGTGGACCGCCTGTATCGTCCCGAACAGCTCCTGGAAATGTTGGCCGAAGCCGATTTTGTTGTCGTCGCATTACCGCTGACCGATGCTACCACCGGTCTGTTCGGCCGGGAACAGTTCGCTGCGATGAAGTCCACCGCATATTTTATCAACGTGTCCCGCGGCGCTGTTGTGCAGGAGGAACCGCTGCTGGAGTGCCTGCAGGCCGGACGAATTGCTGGCGCAGGGCTCGACGTGTTCGTGGAGGAACCGCTGCCGGCGGCAAATCGGTTCTGGGATCTGCCCAATGTGATCATTACTCCGCACCTGTCGGCCATTTCTCCCGTCTATCTTGACCGTGCCGTGAAATTATTCGCCGACAACCTGTCCCGTTACATAGGCGACAAACCTCTGTTGACGCCGATTGATAAGGTCCGCGGCTACTAGGCGATATAGCGGCAGCTTTTACAGCCATGCTGCCCACAGGCGGTTTCGGCCTCTTGGCGGGTTTGCGATTGCAGAGCCAGTTCGACCTGCTCGCCGGCGCCGCGCAACTGCCGAACCGCTTCGATGGCGGCAGCGAGCTTATCCGCAGCCCAGCCCACATAAATACTTTGCGGTAGCGGGGAAATTTTAATCCCCTGCCGTTCCAGCGCCATCAGCACCCGCTCGATCCCTAAGGCAAATCCTGTCGCCGGTTGCTCGCGGCCAAACGCGCCAGCCATTCGGTCATAGCGACCGCCGCCGCAGATGGGATAGCCCAACCCCGACGTGTACGCCTCAAACACCATGCCCGTATAGTAATCAAAGTCGCGGATGATCCCCAGATCAAAGGTAACATAGCGGTCAACACCATAGTTCTTCAGCAAACCATAAATTTCAGCCAGGTTGTCGATGGCCGCCTGGCTGACTTTGTTTTTCAGTCGCCCACACACAGTTTGCAGCATCTCGGCCTTGCCGTGCAGCATTGGCAATTGTTGCAATAGCTGTTTTATTTCCGGGTCAATCCGGCAGCCGGCCAACAGTTCACCCAAGCCGACCATATTGCGTTCCAGCAGCAGCCGTTTCACAGTTTGTCCGGTCGGCGCATCCAGCCCGGCTTCCGCCATAATTCCGCCGATGAAATCGACCTGCCCCAAGCAGACCTGAAAATCGGTCAGCCCGGTAGCCAGCAACGACTCCACCGCCAAGGCCACTACTTCCGCATCGGCAGCAACCCCGCCGGCGCCCAGCAGTTCAACCCCGGCCTGATAAAACTCACACTGACGGCCTGCCTGCGACTCTTCCTGGCGAAACACATTGGCCAGATAAAACAGCCTGAGCGGCAGTGGATTTTGTTTCATCCGCATTACCGCCACCCTGGCGATTGGTGTGGTCATATCCGGCCGTAACGCCAACATCCGGCCGTTTCGGTCAAAAAAGCGAAACGAAGCATCGCCGGATTCTTCCGGTGCGCCGGCGATTAATGTTTCATGATACTCAAACGTCGGTGTGATCACTTCCTGGTAACCCCATGCTAAAAAAAGCCGGGCCAGGTCATTTTCCACCTGCCGTTTGCGCGCCGCGTCCTGCGGCAAAATATCCTTGGTTCCGTAGGGAACCTGAGGTATGTAGTCTTGTTTTGCCATGTTCTATTTTCCTGCCTTTGCCTTTTCTTTTCGTTCCGGTTTCTCGTGGGTCTCTTCGTCACCAAATCGTGACAACACAATTTTATAGCCATCAGCGCCGTACAGCAAACAACGCTTCACCCGGCTGATCGTCGCCGTACTGGCGCCGGTTTTGGCCACGATGTCATCGTAAATAAAGCCCGCCTGCACCATCCGCGCCACTTCCAGCCTTTGTGCCAACGCCTTGATTTCGCCGATCGTACAGATATCTTCAAAGAACTGATAGCACTCTTCTTCGTTTTCCAAAAGTTGAATCGCTTTGAATAACTGATCTGTCATCGGGTCTTTCAGTTTCGGATTCGCCGGCATTATCCCGCCCCCCTGCTTTGATGCAAAATATAATTCGTGGTCAGCGAGACTTGTTCCTGCTTTTATCCTGTATTTCTTTATTTAACGAAAACATCAACGTTTATTCTTGACACCATCCTGCCAATTATGTTAGCATACGCTACAACAGAATAAAACATTCCATTTTTTCATCCAGAGTTAGCGGAGGGACTGGCCCGATGATGCTGCGGCAACCATCGTATTTATACGAAACGGTGCCAATTCCTGCAGGGGATACCCCGGCAGATGAAGAAAGGCTTTTGTCACTAGTGCATTGCCTCTTCTATCTGTGAAGAGGCTTTTATTATTTCACAAAGGAGTCTAGCCAACATGATTGAACTCAAAAATCTGCAAAAAACATATCAAGGCGACAATGGCTCTCTCGAGGCTTTGCGCGGGGTCAGCGCCCATATTCGTGCGGGTGAGATTTATGGCGTCATTGGCAAAAGCGGCGCTGGAAAGAGCACCCTGATCCGTTGCATCAATATGTTGGAACGACCGACAACCGGTTCTGTCATTGTCGATGGCGAAGAGTTGACAACGATGCCGGAACGGCAGTTGCGTGATGTTCGCAAAAAAATCGGCATGATTTTCCAACATTTCAACCTGTTATCCTCGCGTACGGTTTATGACAACGTCGCTTTTCCGTTGGAACTGGCCGGCAAGACCGCGTCAGAAATCGAGGCGGCTGTAGCGCCATTGCTGGAGCTGGTCGGTTTGGCCGACAAACGCAATCAATACCCGGCTCAGCTTTCCGGCGGTCAAAAGCAGCGGGTCGGTATCGCCCGTGCTCTGGCCAATCGTCCCAAGGTTTTGTTGTGTGACGAAGCCACATCGGCGCTTGATCCGCAAACGACCCACTCGATTTTGGAACTGCTCAAGGATATCAATCAGAAATTCAACCTCACCATCGTGATCATAACCCATGAAATGCAAGTCATCAAGGAAATTTGCGACCGGGTGGCCGTCATCGAAAACGGTCTGATCATCGAAGAAGGCACGGTAATTGATCTGTTTGTCCGGCCACAGACGGCAACAACCAAAGATTTCATCCGCACCATCGTCAGTCATGATTTGCCGGATATTTTCGCCGATATTCCTTTCTCCGCCACCCCGTCTCCCGGCAGCAACCTGATGCTGCGCCTGTCTTTCATCGGAACCAGCGCCAATGAACCGATTATCGCCGGTCTGATCCGCCGTTTCAATGTTGACGTGAACATATTGTTTGGCAATATCGATCATTTAAAGGCGACGCCTTTCGGTACGCTGCTGGTCGAAGTATCCGGCGAAGATGCGGCCATTCAGGCGGCATTGCAATATCTGCAAGAAATAGAACTAGGAATCGAGGTGATTGGCTATGTCGCAAGAAATGCTCGCACTTTTAATTGAAGCGCTGTGGGAAACACTCTATATGGTTGCGGTGTCAGCCGGCATTGCCACTGTGATTGGCGT
Organism: Negativicutes bacterium; assembly: GCA_041741355.1. Taxonomy (GTDB): domain Bacteria; phylum Bacillota; class Negativicutes; order UBA1444; family UBA1444; genus UBA1444. The sequence continues at coordinate 19,698 of JBGSKE010000076.1, forward strand.
ACCGCTCGGCGTGATCCTGGTCGCGACCAGTCGGGGCCATATCCTGCAAAACTTATGGCTGAACCGGATATTGGGCTACATTGCCAACGCCACCCGTTCAACGCCTTTTATCATCCTGATGGTCGCGATCATTCCGCTGACCCGGGTACTGGCCGGTACATCGATCGGCACCAATGCAGCCATCGTCCCCTTATCGATCGCCGCGATTCCATTTGTCGGTCGAGTTGTTGAGTCTGCGCTGCGGGAAGTTGACTATGGCCTGATTGAGGCCGCACAGGCTATGGGCGCTTCGCCTTTCCAGATCATCCGCCGTGTGTTGCTGCCGGAAGCAATGCCTTCCATCGTACTCGGCCTAACCCTGGCTGTGATCAGTCTGATCGGTTATTCCGCCATGGCTGGGGCAATTGGCGGCGGCGGACTCGGTGACCTGGCAATTCGTTTCGGCTACCAACGGTTTCGGGTCGATGTGATGATATCCACCGTTGTCATCCTGATTGCACTGGTTCAGTTGGTACAAACCGCCGGTGATCGGGTTTCGCAACGCTTGAATAAAAAATAAATCTACACAAATATAAGGAGAGATGAAACTCATGTTTAAGCAAAAAAAATCATTTTCCCTGCTAATTTGCCTGCTACTCGTCTTTGCGCTCGCTCTCTCTGCCGGTTGCGGCGGCAAATCCGAACCGGCTAAACCGGCAGCTGCGCCGGCGGCGGATAAACCGCTCAAAGTCGGTGTCACCGCTGGGCCGCATGCGCAGATTCTTGAAGTCGTCAAAAAAGTAGCCGAAAAAGACGGACTCAAAATTCAAATCGTCGAATTCAGTGACTATATCCAGCCCAACGTCGCACTCAACCAAGGCGATATCGACCTGAACAGCTTCCAGCACCTGCCGTATCTGGAGAATATGATCAAAGATCGAAAATATGACCTAGTCATGCTAGCCAAAACAATCACGTTCCCGATGGGCGTCTATTCAAAAAAAATCAAGAGTGTAAAAGACTTAAAAGACGGCGCCCTCATCGCAATCCCCAACGATCCGACCAATGGCGGCAGAGCGTTGGCATTGCTGGAAAAAGCGGGGCTGATTAAACTCAAACCCGGCCTGGGCCATAAAGCTTCAGTAGTCGACATTACTGAAAACCCGAAGAAATTCAAAATCCGCGAACTGGATGCAGCCCAGATTCCCCGTTCGTTGGATGACCTGGATCTCGCGGCAATCAACACTAACTATGCCATGCCGGCCGGACTGGTCCCTGTCAAAGATGCGCTGATTCTGGAAGACTCCAATTCACCCTATGCAAACATCATCGCCGCTCGCAGCAAAGACAAAGAGAATCCCCAATACAAAAAATTTCTCAAAGCGTATCAGTCCGAGGAAGTCAAAAAATTCGTCAATGAGCAGTTTAAAGGCTCCATCGTTGTCGCTTGGTAAGTTGTAAATATTTCGTCAGGAATATTGCAAAAATTATAATTCTGTTTTATAATGTAATCAAAGGGTAGCTGGGGATGAGAAAAAAAGAAGTTCCCAAACGATCTACCTCAAGAACGGTTCAAACCGGAAGGGGTGATTCCATTGAAAGAGTCAATGGAAACCGAACCACAACATTATAATAACCAACAACGGTGTATTGAGGCACTGTAAGGTACAAAATGAGTTTGTACCCAGGAGGTCCAGCGGTTGCGACCGCCGCTTCCAATAAAGATTAAGATAAAACGGGTGGATTCTGCGGAATCCACCCGTTGCTATTTTTTCTGCTGGCACAGCCGACAGTGCCCGTAGATTTCAAACTGATGGCTGACTGGCAAAAAATCGCACTCGTCCATAAATCTTAAGACTTCGCTACCGACCGGACACCACGGCACTTCCGTCGCCGCCCCGCAATCGAGGCAAATCAAATGGTGATGATGCACATGACCGGCCATTTCATAGCGGGCTTTGCCATCGGCGTACAATGTGCGACGCACCGCCCCCTGCGCCGAAAACCCCTGCAAATTGCGATACACGGTTCCCAAACTCACATTGGGATATTTTTCGCGCACCCGTCCATACACTTCTTCAGCAGTCAGCATCCGCTCGTCAGCATGCAGCACGTCAAGAATCGCCTGTTTCTGCAATGTCAACCGTTGACCGGCAAC
>JBGSKE010000077.1:0-10768 GCA_041741355.1 Negativicutes bacterium
CTTGGCGATACTCAGGCCGTAGATATAGCCGGAACAACCGAGGTTAAAGTCGAATGCGCCGCAATCCTGGCGTAAACCGAGCCGGTCCTGTAAAATACAGGCCGTGGTCGGCAACAAATAATCGGGCGACTGCGTACACAAAATTACAAAATCAATACTGCTTCGCTCCACGCGATACCTGGAAAAAAGCTTCTCCGCCGCATGATAGGCCAGATCGGAGGCGCACTCGCCTCTTGCAGCCACTCGACGGCTGCTGATGCCAATTTTTTTGGCAATCCGGTTCGCTGCATTTTGTTCAACCCGCTGCGGCTGATAAGCCGTTACTGCTTTAATCCAAGCCGGCAAACTTTTTTCCTCCCCGCATATCAGGCTATAGCCCCGTTTCCCATGAGCAATTTAACAATATCTTGATAACTTTTTCTTGATGCCAGCGCCAGCGCCGTATCGCCATTGCCAGCCGTCGCATTTGCCTTCGCTCCGGCGTTGATCAATTCGCGGATAATGTAGGAATGCCCGTCATCCGCCGCATACAGCAGCGCCGTCCAGCCAAATCGGTCCTGCAAATCCACCTGCGCCTGCCGTTTCAGCAGTTCACGCACAATGTCGACAAACCCGCCTTTGGCCGCCCGCATCAGTGGCGTAATCCCAGAGCTGTCCGCCGTATCGACAACAGCTCCGCCGTCCAGCAATTCCTGCACCACCGCCCGGTAGCCCTTTTCGGCGGCCCAATGCAACGCCGTCATGCCTCGGCTGGTTTTGGCGTCAACGGCAACGCCTTGATTCAAAAGTTCGCGCACCAATTCCACATGACCAATTTTGGCGGCATCAATCAATTGATTGTTCATAAAAACGCCCCCTTCGCCTACTTTGTTCCGGCAGCCAGTTTTGTCGAAAGCAACTTCACGATATCGCGCCTGCTATGCCGATACGCATACATCATCGCCGTATCGCCGTGACAGGTAACCGCCTCGATATCCGCGCCCCATTCCACCAAACGCATTGCAATTCCTGTATAGCCTTTGATCGCCGCCACCATCAGCGGCGTAATCCCTACTTTATCGGCAATATTGGCATCAGCGCCGCGATTGAGCAATTCGACGAGGATTGCGTCGCGACCGCCCATAGCAGCCAACGCCAGCGCCGTTGAACCAAAAGCCCCCCGGTGGTTGACATTGGCACCGCGCTGCAACAATTCCAGCATCAGTTCCTGATTACCCTCTTCCGCCGCCCGCATCAATGCCGAAAAACCGGCTTCGTCCACAGCATTGACTTCGGCTCCGTGCTCCAACAGGCGCACCGCCACATCGGTTTGTCCGTTGATCACTGCTTTCATGAGCTGAATATTCATTGCGAATCATCTCCCATTATTCAGACTGGACTATTTGATGCAACAATTCGGTCAAACGGCTGCAACCACTGTGCAATTGCGGCTCAAGCGCGCCGCAGGAATCGATCAACACCAGCAGCTCCAGCGTCTCAGCGGCGATATGCGGCACGCAGCGCCGGGACGGGCAGCGCCACTTTCCCAAGGCATAGCCTAGCACAATCGCATGTTTTTCGATCCGGATGTTCAACAGCGCATCCTCGGTTTGCAGTTTGTTCAACATCGTCTGCAGTTCTTTGAGCGTTGTCTTCAGTTCCGCATAATAACCGGAAATTTTTTTAGTGATCATCGAACGATTCCCCGCCGGATTTCTCTTGTTCAAGATAAGCCCGATATTTGTCGTACACCACGCGAATCGCGGTAAGTAGCGCATTTCTGGCGCTGCCCTGATAACAACCCCTGATCCGTTGCAAAACCGCTTCCGGCCCCTGTTCAAAACTCTGCCCGACCACAGCCTGGGCAAACACCCGCTTGGATAATTCGGTTGAGAGGGTCGCCTCCGCTTCGACGATTTTGCCGGTTTCCACATTGATTAACACGACAACCGCCGCAACCTTAAACATTACACTGGCCGTCGTCTGCTGCGGCAACTTGGTATAGGCGGAGAACAAAGCCAACCGTTTGTGCATCATGTCTTCTCCCCTCCTCAGCTGTTGTTCGTACTACAGGGAGATTGCGCCTATTTAGCGGCCTCTTTGGTCATTTCCGTATTCGGTGCTGAAATTACTCAGCATATTGATCGTGGTAATCAGGTGGTTGTTGAAGATTTTGCGGGCCACGTTAAGTAAATCGACAATCAATGGATCGCGCAGCGTATAGACGATCTTGTTGTTTTCTTTTCGCGACTCGACAACGCTTTTACCGCGCAATACAGCCAATTGCTGCGAAACGGACGACGTCTCGACCGCCAATAGCTCCTGCAACTGATTTACGCTTTTATCGCCTTCGGCAAGCAACTCGAGAATCCGAATCCGCATCGGATGCGCCAATACTTTGAAAAAATCGGCCTTGAAGTTTTGCAGTTGTTGATTCAACGTACAGTCCCCCTTTTTCCTGTTTCAATCTTGGTATTTGCGCAATGCAAGAACGGCGTTGTGGCCGCCGAAACCAAACGAATTGGACAATGCCGCGTTCACAGTTTGGCGGCGGGCCTTATTCGGCACATAATCCAGGTCCAGCTCCAAATCAGGCAACTCGTAGTTGATCGTGGGCGGAATTGTCCCGCTGTCGATCGCCAGTGCGGCTGCAATACATTCGATGCCGCCGGCCGCCCCTAGCAGATGCCCGGTCATCGACTTGGTCGAGCTGACGGCCAGTTTTCCTGCATGCGCGCCAAACAGGGACCTGATGGCCAAGGTTTCGTTTTTGTCATTCATCGCAGTCGAAGTGCCGTGCGCATTGATATAGTCCACGGCAGTAGTCTCCATTCCGGCGTCGCGCAGCGCCAGCGCCATGCAATCGGCAGCTTTCGCGCCGCCCGGCGCCGGGGCGGTCATGTGATAAGCGTCGGAGTTCGAGCCATAGCCGGCCAGTTCGGCGTAAATATGCGCACCACGTTCCAGTGCATGCTCCAATGATTCCAAAACCACGATTCCGCCGCCTTCCGCCATGACAAATCCGTCGCGATCCTGCTCAAACGGACGGCAGGCGCGTTGCGGCTCACTGTTACGGGTTGACAGCGCTTTCATCGCGCAAAATCCGGCCAGCGCAATCGGTGAAACACAGGCCTCCACGCCCCCCCGCCACCATCACGTCGGCTTCGCCGGATTGAATCGTCCGCAGCGCCGTACCAATCGAATCGGTTCCGGTGGCGCAGGCGGTAACCACGCAAGAGCAGCGGCCCTGCAATCCATAAGTAATCGAAGTCATGCCGCTGGCCATGTTGGCAATCATCATCGGCACCAAAAACGGACTAACCCGATTCGGCCCTTTGCTAAACAGCGTTTGGTATTGATCATGCAGTGTTTGTATCCCGCCAATGCCGGAGCCGATTACTGTGCCAATCCGCGTCCGATCTTCCTCTGCCAGTTTGATTCCGGCGTCGGCAAGCGCCATCCCCGCCGCCGCCACGGCAAATTGGGTCGCCCGGTCCATTCGCTTCGCTTCTTTTTTGTCAATATACAATGTCGGGTTAAAATCGCGGACCTCGCCGGCAATTTGCGACGGATACTCCGACGCATCGAACCGCGATATCGTGCCAATCCCGGATACTCCGGCGGTCAACGCCAGCCAAAATGCATACTTGCCAATTCCTACCGGTGTGATCGGACCCAAACCGGTAATGACGACTCGTTTTTTCAAATAGACAGCCTTCTTTCTTTTGCGATTTAAATTTTCATATTTTCAAATATGCAGAGATTTGAATATTTGATTTTATAAATTTACAATATTTCAACATCATTGTCAAGATAAAATAAATAAAACTAGCGGCGAAATTTTCTCCAACGAAAATCTCGCCGCTAGTTTATCAAAAAGCCAGCCCTATTCGTTTATTGGGCGCTTGTCGCCCCCCGCAGCGCCCAGCGGACAAACAAACCAAAAATAATTGCCGTCGACACAACCAAAAGCCCCACCGCCGGTTCGGCCAGCCAGGCAATCGAGGCCTTGGCAGCCCCGGTCGTGCCAAGCGCCGGTATACGATAGCCGGCAATCAACCAACCCAGTGGATAACCAAACGCGCCCAAGCCATATCCCAGGGCAATCATGCCCTGCAACCGGGCCGAAATCGCCAGAAACGGTAACGGCGCCAAGAGAACCAGGCCAATCGGCCCGACACCGGCAGCATGCATGTGGGCCCGCTTGGTATAGGTCCATGCCCTTTCTTCCGCTCTGGCCATCTTGGCTTTGTCATTGCCGTAGACCTTTTCGGCGTTCACTTTCACCGTCTGCTTAAAATCATTTTTAAAAAATCCTTCGTTCGCTCCCATCCAGGCCCCCAACACGAAACTGAACAGAATCGTTGCCACACACAGCGCCAATCCCCAGCGCACCGGGTTCCATGCAGCAATAGACATCCGAATCCCTCCTTCAGTTTTTAAACAGCACCAGGCATTTTGTTCTATAATAAATATATTCGTTGCCGATTTTGATTATCCTTTGAAATTTCAAAAAAACACTTACGGCGTAGTCTCGCGTCGTTATCTGCCGTTTTGCCGTGCGGCGGCAAAGTCCATTGCTTGGGCGCTGGTGATCGGTTTGCTGAAATAGTAGCCTTGGATAATATCGCAGTCGCACTCGACAACCCGTTCCAACTGCTCTTTCAGTTCAACGCCTTCGGCGCAGACTTTCATCCCTAGCGCATGCGCCATCGCTACAACCGAAGCAATAAAAAGCCGCTGTTTTTCGTCAGTATGGATGTTATCAATAAATGTCTTGTCGATCTTCAGCGTGCCCAGCGGCAATTGGCGCAAAAGAGTCAGCGACGAATAACCTTTGCCGAAGTCGTCCAACGAAATGCCGACACCCATCGCCCGAATCTTGTTCAGCTGTTCGTTGCAGGCTTCAATCGACTCCATAAAAGCGCTCTCGGTGATTTCCACCACCAATTGGCTTGGCGCAATACCGGTAAGACCGATATGCTTTTGAACGATCTCGCTGAAATCAACAAAATCAAACTGGCGAGCCGACACATTGACCGACACCCGCAGTGTTTGCCGCCCCTCCGCCGCCAATTGGGCAATAAACAGGCACGTTTCGTGCAGGACCCATTCTCCGAGCACGCTGATCAAGCGGCTTTTTTCCGCCAGCGGAATAAACTTCGCCGGCGAGACGAAACCGTGTTCCGGGCTTGACCACCGCAGCAAAGCCTCAAATCCGGCAACTTGGCCATTGCTGTACATTTGCGGCTGGAACTGGACCGAAAGCTCGTTTTTGTCGATAGCGCCATGCAGGCTGTTAAGTAGCCGAAGCGATTCGACCGATTCTTGCTGCAATCGTGAATCATAAAAATTCCAGGCGCCTTTGCCGGTTATTTTTCCTGCATAAAGTGCTGCATCGGCGTTTTTCAGGATGTCGCCGACTGTTTTACCATCCGCCGGATATAGTGCGATCCCCGCGCTGGCGGAAACATGAACCGAGGCTTCCGCCAGTTCATAAGGACCACTAAGCCGGGAAACAATTCGTTTGGCAACGGCTTCCACCGTTTCGGCCTCGACTGCGCCAGGCAGCACCGCCACAAACTCATCGCCGGCCAGGCGGGCGACAAACGCAGTCGCATCGACACTGTCAAGCAGGCGGCGGCTTGCCTGCACCAACAGTTGATCGCCGCAAGCATGGCCGAAAGAATCATTGACAACTTTCAACTCATCAATATCAATAAACAAAACCGCTCCGCAGGCTGGACCGTCGCACGATTGGTTCAACGCGGTTTCCAGATATTCATAGGCTGCCCGCCGGTTCGGCAGGTCGGTCAATACATCGGTATAAGCCAATTTTTGCACCTGTTGCCGGTTGCGGTTGGCGTCCAGAGCCACCATCGCCAAAATCGCGTACTGGCGAAAAGCGTCCTGCTCCTCCGCCGACAAATGACGGATTTCACCCAGCCACGCCGCGCTTAATACCCCGATGGTGCGACCGGCGCTTTGCATCGGAATCATAATGACGCTGCTGACACCGGCAAATGCGGGATTGTCGAGCTTGCCTGCGTAATGCCGATAATCTTCGACATATAGCTGCTGGCCGCTTTGCATCACCGCCCCGGTCATCCCTTGATCAGCCGAAAAACGCGCGCCGGGACGCGCCCCGACCAGGCCGATAGCAAATCGCAGCGTCCAGGTTTTCGCGCCGGTATCCAGCATCGAAATCAGTCCGCCGTCGGCGCCGACCAAAGTTACAGCATCCTGCAAAACCAGCTGCAGCAAAGAGTCGGCTTGTTCATCGGCCCTCACCAAACGTCCGGTGGTTTGCTGCAGCATGCTCATCCGGCAGTGGTCAGCCGCCTGACGCTGCAGACGCCGGATCGTTCCCGCGCAAAAAGCGGCCACAAACAAACTCGCCAGCGCGGTGATTAAGAAATAATTTTGCTTGCGATGGGCCAGTTCGTCCAGAACAAAGGATTCGGGAATCGCCACATTCACATAGAGCCCATACTGCGGTATCAACCGGAAATTATTGACCAGCCTCACGCCGTCCAACGCGCTGGCGGCAACAAGCGTGCCGCGCGATCGCGTTCGCACTGCCTGAAACAGTTCACTGCGGCTGATATCGTAGCCGGCCCGACGGTTATCATGCTCCTGAATGAGTTTTGTCTGTCCGTCGGTCCCGACAATCGCCAACCGCTTATCCGGCCCCAGCTCCAGTTGTTTGAAAAAATCGGTAAAATAGTCGGCATCCAGCGAAACCACCACCACACCGCCGAATGATCCGTCCGGCCGGTTGATCCGCCGCGATATCGGCATGATCGGCTGCCGAATCAATCGTCCGACAATCGGCGAGCTGACATACAGTCCGGGTTCCGCGCCGCGCCGGTGAACCTGAAAAAATTCACGGTCGCTGATGTGGATCTTGCCTGGACTGGGCGGCAACGAAATAACCACATCACCGAACTCGTCAAATACACTGGCCCGCAAAATCGCCGGTTCTTCGCGCATAGCCGCCAGAATCGGCGGCAACACACGCGCCAGCTCCTGTTGTGTTTCCACCGCGATTTTCATTTTCAGGCTGCCATGATCGACGTTACGCAGCACCTTCACCACATAGTCTTCAAACACCAGCGCCAGGTTTGACCCTTCGCGGGCGGCGTTGTTAATCCCCAGTTCATATTCATAGTGCACCTGGGCAAACAAAAAACACCACAGACCGGCAATGACCAACACGCCAAACAAAAGAATCTGCCAATACCGGGCCAGCTTTTGTCTTGCATTGCTCATTGTACAGTCCACGGTGAGCTTGTTTTGCATGAGCGCCTCTTTTTGCCGCTTGGTGCCGCAACACGGCAACAATAATAAAGAAATATAATTTATTTATATAATTTCTCCACCGGCTGTTTGATTCCTGCCCGCTGGGCAAATAAAAAAGCCCTGCCGAAATCGCCTGTTCCAGCATGGCCTAGCAAAATACTGCGCTATCAAAAAAGTTGGTGACCCGCCGGGGACTCGAACCCCGAACCTACTGATTAAGAGTCAGTTGCTCTACCAATTGAGCTAGCGAGTCGCGCTTAGCACTACGGTACCGATTATACGCCGCCTGCTCAAAATGTCAAGCCGCACCTCCGCCGCCAATGTGCAGGCAAACACCGGTCGCATCATCGGCCAGTTGCCCGCTTTCTCCCCATCGGCCCAGCTGCGCAACATCGGCCGCAAATGCCTGGCCACCAGGCGACAGCTGCGCCGCAAACTCCGGCCTGACCAGCGCATCAGTGAAGCCATCCGTCAAAAAATAGAACGAATCGCCCGCCGCCACTGGCAAGCTGCCAGTCGAAAACTCCACGTCTGCCCACAGGCCGATAAACATCCCCGGCGTCTCAATCTTGCGTCCGTTCGCGTAGAACTGGGTGATGCCAGCCCCGGCAATACGCAGCTCGCGCTGCGACCAGTCCAGCTCAAACCCCAGCATCGCCGCATACGAATCGTCGGAAAAATACTTTGCCGACTGCGCGTTCAGCTGGCGCAGCTGTTCGACCAACGACAGGTCGGATGTCGCCGCTTCCCGCAGCAGTACACTGAGCGCCGCCGTCTGGATGGCCGTAGCCAGCCCGTGCCCCGATACATCGATTAGGAAGCCCCGCAGCAGCGTCCCTTGTCTTCGCCATTCCAAATGATAGGAATCGCCGCTGACAAAGTTCTTGGGATAATACAGGGTCCGAATTTCGACAAACTCGGCGGATTCGATGTGCGGCAGCAGCTCTAGCTGCACATTGCGGGCAAACTCGACATCGCGCGACAGTTCGGCCTGACGCCGCCGCTCCGTCGTCACATCCCGCAAGCTGGCCAGAAAAATATCCTTTCCGTCTACCCGAATGACCGTGCCGACCCGCTCCACATAGAGCAACGTGCCCCGTTTGTGGCGGAACAGCCGCGACTCCGGCGGCATGAAGCGCCGCTCCGGCAATACGGCATTGTAAATATGGTCCAGCTTGCTTTGAAGTTCGACGACAAACTGGTTGACATAGAGCGGCGCATCCTCCGGCAGCGAGTAGCCGAACAGTTCGGTAAACCTACGATTGACTTCGACGACTTGCTGCGTTTTCATTTCTACCAGCACCAAGGCGTCAAACGATTGCTCCATCAGTGCTCGATAGCGCTGGTGCAACGCTCGTTCCTGCTTTAGGCTGCCCACGCGCAGCACCGTATAAAAAAGCATCAGCAGGCTGATCCCAATCGCGCCGGCCAAATAAGCCAGTCTGCGCTGACGGTACTCGGACAAAGCCACCTCGCCCGAAACGCCGACCAGTACGGCCAGTGGTTGGTTGGGCAGGCAGCGGTAGCTGTAATACTGGTTTCCGTCGCGGTAGTTGCCTGTTGGCTGCTCGTCCAGCGCCGCAAACAACAGTTCCGGGTTAAATGCGGCATCAGCCGGATAGCGGGCGCGTACCACCCCATCCAGGCCGACCAGGGCGACGGTGTAGCCTTCACGCAGGCGCATCGTTTGATAAAATTCGGTAAAATAGTTTGGATTCAGCGCCACCGAAGCCATGCCGGCAAACGATCCGTCCGGTTGGTTGAGCCGGACCGACAGATGGATCGATTCTTTTTGCGAGATACGGCCTACGCGCGGCGGGCCAATGAACAGTTTGCCGCTGTCTTGCCGGACATGCGCCTGAAACTGCGGCGCATAGGCGAGGCTCTGCCTGGAAGTCAAGGCGCTGGTCAGCGGAATCCCCGCCGCGTCGGTCACCACCGATTGATTGATCAGCGGATCGCCGATTTGCTGCTTGACCAGCAAATGGACCGAAGGAGTGACGTAGCCATGGGTTTCGAAGTCCGCTTTTAAAAACGCCAGCACTTTTTCGATCCGGATCAATGCGTGCCGCGTATGATCTTCGTAAGACAACGCCAGTTTATCGTTGATGTTGACGATCTGGCTCTCGGTAGAGCGGCGGTCCTGCTCCACCTGCCACAATACAGCGCTCCAGGTAAGGCCAAGCAAAATAAAAAAATAGCAGATGACAATCCACTCCGGCGAACCCTGCCACCAAGTTTTTTCCTTACTTGGCCCGGAGCGTTTACACCCTTCTCCAACTGACTTCACTTCGCATTCTTTGCGGATTATTGCAACTGCAATTGTATAAATTGTTCGCGGTTTGCGGCAAATTTCCTGCCGAACTCTCTGATTTTTGCGGTTTGCATGGCTGTCATTTTCTCACATAACCCTGCTTGAGCGTTCACATGGAAATAAAAGGTTAGTTTGTTTTTATTTCAGCAATCGGGTGTATAATATTTTCAACATCGGATTTGGTGATTCACCGGTGTTAGAAAAAGTGACCCTCACTTTTCCTCGAAACAGCCGTTGCGCTCAGCCCGCAACGGCTGTTTCGTTTTGTAAAAATGTTCAATCTTTTTCATTCCGCTCTAGTACACCGCCAGCAATTCCATGCGCAGCACCCGATCAAGCAGGTTCTTGTCGGTGGCGGGGTCATACTCCACAACTTGCCATTGCCGCCCGGCCTCCCAGTACAGCATCATCACCTTGCCGTATTCCGGGTGGACGGCCTGCGCCTTGATCAGGGCGTTGCGCCGTTCGTCGTTGATTTCGCGCTTGGTTTCCACCAGCAAAATGCCCTGGCCCCGGTTGCGGCTTTTCACGCCGACAACAAAGTCGGGGTAAAAGTCATTCTGTCCCGGCAGCGGCATGCTGACCGACCACGGCTTGCGAACCGGGTTGCGGTGCCACCACAGCACCGTCCCGCTGAGGTCGTTGTCCAGCACTTCAGCGAAGGGGCGTTCCCAGCTGTTCAGGTCCTCGGGAAATACTCCGTACAAATTGAGCCGGGCCGGGTCAAGCGGCGCAAAACTCTGCAGCGTCTGCGGCAGCGGCTCCACCGGCTCGCTGGCAATGTGCCGGGCAATCGTTTCGGACACGGCGTTTTTCAGCTGTTCGGGCCGTAGCGCTAAAATCTTGTGCAAGCCGGCCCGCAGCTTTTCCGGCGTATCAAATACGTCCAGGCCATGCTGCTCGGCCACTTTCTTCAATTGCGCCTGCAGCGCCCGGTACAGCTCCTCGGCCGTAAATGGGATGAACGGGGCCAGCAGCCTCAGAGTCCCGTCGAGCAACGTGTAGAGGGTCGTGAAGGCGGCGCGCTTGTCGGGAGTCAGTTCCCCCTTCCAAAACCGCCGCCGCGACAGACGCACGTACCAGTTGCTCAGGTCGTCGCCGACCAGGGCGCCGACCGCTTTGGCCGCGCGCGTGAAGTTGAGATCCTCCATCGCCGCCCGGGCTTCGGCGGCC
>JBGSKE010000078.1:0-4687 GCA_041741355.1 Negativicutes bacterium
ACGGCTAAAGTTTCCTTTGCCTTACCCCTTGCCCACAGGCGCATTTTGGCGGGATGGTGCCGGTTCATCACCGTCGTGTCATCAACAACCGTCATCAGAACCAACAATGTCTGCAATAACGCCCCGTTTACGCCCAGGTTGTCAGCCATGGCCTGACGCAACGTCGGCAGTCCCTGCTCCAAAATCGCCGGCAGCCCCTGCTCCATCTCGCCGCGAATCCCGGTCACGCCATGGAGGCGATAGAGCTTTTCGCCTGCGGTCAAATTCGTTACCGGCTTGTCAAGATTGGCCAACTCCCGGGCCACAAGACCCGACGTCATTGCGGCGACACACTGCAACACCGATCTGCTGTCCTGTTTGCCCCGGGTTTGCTGCAACCAGCCGATCGCCGCCGCCACGATGCCCAGGGAAAACAGCAATCCTTTTTGGGTATTCACACCGCCGGTCGCCTGCAGCATGCGCGCTTCCCCTTCGATGCCGATCTGTCGCAGCACTGGCAGCAGCGCTGGCAATGCGCCAGCATGATTCAACCCGGCCTGAACGCAGCGAGCCATACTGACAGACAACGCCGCCGAGCTGGACATAAACGAGTAGAAATCCATGTCGGTATGCGCACCGGAGTTCACTCTGTCCACTAAACCGGGGGAAGGCGTGCAGGTTACTTCGTATAGCATCGCCTCGACCGCCAGTGAACCGACCGTTTCAGCAAATGGGCTGATCAGCCGTGTTTTGTCCGCCGCAGCGGCAATTTCTGCAACTGCCATCGTTTTTTCCATCGGTTTATTCCAGCACCAGGCGATGGAAGCTTTTCTTACCCTTGCGAATCAACAGGCTGTCCGCTTCGAATTGCTCCGCCATCAACAGTGCCTCGGGATCGACGACTTTTTCGTCTTTCACATACAAACCGCCGCCTTGTATCAACCTCCGCGCTTCGCCTTTAGAGGCAAATATCCCGACGCCGGTCAGAATGTCGACCAGTTTGCCGCCGAGTATTTCCCGGGAAATATTCACCGTCGGCGCGTTGTCGAGCGCGCCTGCGCCGCCGAACAATGCTTCCGCCGCCTGCTGGGCCCGTTCGGCTTCATCCTTGCCGTGCACCAACTGCGTCACTTCATACGCCAGCACTTTTTTCGCCGTGTTGATCTCCTGATCCTTGAGCGCCCCCAGCCGGCGAACTTCCTCCATCGGCAGAAACGTCAAGAGCGCCAGACATTTTACCACATCCGCATCATCCACGTTACGCCAGTACTGATAAAAATCATACGGCGAAGTTTTCTCCGGGTCGAGCCAAAGCGCGCCCTTCTCTGTTTTGCCCATCTTGCGTCCATCGCTGGTCGTCAACAGGGTAAAGGTCAGACCAAACGCCGGTTTGGCTTCCTTTCGCCGGATCAGATCCGCGCCGGCCAGAATGTTCGACCACTGGTCGGCGCCGCCCATCTGCATAACGCAACCGGTCAGGCGATATAGCTCAAGAAAATCATAGGCCTGCATGATCATGTAGTTAAACTCCAGAAACGACAAACCGCGTTCCAGGCGTTGTTTAAAGCAATCCGCCGTTAGCATCCGGTTGACGGAAAAGTTGGCGCCCACGCTGCGCAGCATTTCCACATAGTTTAGTTTCATCAGCCAGTCAGCGTTATTCATCATCAGCGCCTTATCGTCGGCAAAGTCTATAAACCGGCGCATCTGCTCTTTAAAACACTCGCCGTTATGAGCAATCGTTTCCGCCGTCATCATCTTGCGCATGTCGGTTTTTCCGGACGGATCGCCGATCATCGCCGTACCGCCGCCGATCAGGCAAATCGGTTGGTGCCCAGCCCGTTGCATATGCGCCATCACCATCATGCCCAAAAAATGACCAACATGCAGACTGTCCGCCGTCGGGTCAAAGCCGATGTAAAAAGTGACCTTTTCTTTTTCCAGCAACTCGCGGATTTCCTCTTCATGCGTCAACTGATGAACGAACCCCCGCTCATAAAGCGTATCCAATACAGACAATGCGAAACCCTCCTCCATGTTCAGGCTGCTCTCTGCGAAAAAAAGGGAAAGCCCATCCTTTGACAGGACGGGTCTTGCCCTAATACAGTTTGCATTCTAAATATAGCCGGCTACTTTACGATTGTCAACTTATCGGCGGAATTTCCGCTGCGTTTCGGATTATCCCTGCGGTTTAATCTCCACTTGCGCCATTTTTTCATAATAACGGGCGATCGCGCTATGGTCCGACTGGCCATGCCCATCCACTCTCAACGCCTGCATGATTTCCATGACCCCGGCGGTAAGCGGCAGTGAAACATTCAGCTGGTGGCTGGTTTCCAGCACATTCATCAAATCCTTGATATGCAGGTCAATGCGGAAACCCGGTTTGAAGTTGCGACCAAGCACCATCGGCGCTTTGGCTTCGAGCACCGTACTGCCGGCCAATCCACCGCGGATCGCCTTGAACACCAGTTCCGGATCGACGCCGGCTTTGGTAGCCAGGGTCAAAGCTTCCGACATGGCGGCGATATTGAGCGCCACAATGATCTGATTGGCAAGTTTCGTCACGTTGCCGGCGCCCAGTTCTCCGACCAGCACCGCCGAACCGCCGACTACCTTGAAAATCGGCTCCGCCTCGGCGAAGTCGGCTGCAGCGCCGCCAACCATGATCGACAGCGTTCCGTCAATCGCCTTGGGCTCACCGCCGCTCACCGGCGCGTCAACCAGACGGATCCCTTTCTTCGCCAACTCACGACCGATTTCCTGACTGGCAAGCGGGGCGATCGAACTCATGTCAATCACCAAAGTCCCCGGCTTGGCGCCGGCAGCGATGCCGGTTTTGCCCAGCGCGACCTCCCGGACATGGCTGGAATTGGGCAGCATTGTGACGATCACCGAGGTTTTTTCGGCGACTTCCCTGGAGGATGCGGCCACTTCCGCGCCGGCTGCCTTTAATTCTTCCAGCGCTGCCGGAACCACGTCGTAGACCACCAGCGAGTAACCGGCTTTCAACAAGTTCTTGCTCATCGGTTTTCCCATGATTCCCAGACCGATAAATCCTAATTTCATGTTCATTTGTTTGCGCTCCTTTTTTATTTTAGATTTTCACTTTTTGTTTTGTCTGATTACAGTTTATAACCGTAGGTCTCGATCCAGGTCAAGGATTCGCCTGTATTCGGTTGGGGAATGTACTCCAGGCCTATTGCTCCGTTATAACCAAGCTGTTCGAGCAAACGGAACAATGCCGGATAATCCATCGTGCCGCTACCTGGTTGGTGACGCCCTGGCACATCAGCGATCTGGATGTGGCCGATTCTGGCAATATTGGCTGTCAGCACTGCGGGAATATCTTCGCCTTCACGGCAGGCATGGAACAGATCATATTGCAGGAAAGCATTGGCGTGACCGACTTCATCCAGCACCGACAGAACCTGGGCAGCAGTGTTCAGGTTGAATCCTTTCATGTCAAGGTGATTGATCCCTTCGACAACCAGGCGGATCTGTCTTTGTTCACAGGCAGTCGCAGCATAACGGATATTTGCGACCAGCGTCCGACGCTGTTCGCCGGCATCAACCTCAGGCAGCGCCAATCCTGCCAGACAGTTCAGCGTCGGAACCTGCAACACGGTCGCATATTCCAGCGCCCGTTGCACTCCGGCGCGAAACTCGTCGACTTTGGCCGGGTTCGCTGCAATTCCCCGCTCTCCGGCGGACCAGTCGCCCGCCGGCAGATTGAACAGCACCTGTTTCAACCCATGCTTCTCCAATTGCTCAGCGAGTTGTTGCGGTTGATATTCGTAGGGAAACAGAAATTCGATTTCACGCGCACCCGCCTGGGCCGCCAGTGCAAACCGCTCCAAAAACGGCGCTTCCGTAAACAGCATCGTCAAATTGGGGGCAAATCTAAGCATATTGTGTCCGCCTCCTTCAGATCTCACCTTTTTTTACCGCTTCGGCCACCAGTTCCGTGATGTGTTGGTCTTCCGACGGCGCCAGCGCGCTGACGCCGATTCCGCCCAATAATTCACCGTTCGCGCCGCGCACCACATAGCCGCCCGGCAATGCCGTCAGCTGAGGATCGGCAAAATAGTTCACCTGCACATTGTCTCTTTGCAGTCGGGCATAAAATTCATGGGTATGAACGCCCATACGCACCGCAGTATAGGCCTTGCTCTGTGAAATAGCGATGCTTCGCACCGGCGCTCCGTCCATGCGGGCAAATCCCTGCAAAAATCCGTAAGGATCGCAAACGCAGACGCACATCGGCTTGTTAAACTCCGCCTGTGCAATCTGCATCGCCATCTCCAGCATCTTTTGCACGGTATTTTGGCTCAGGCCAACCATGTTCAACACTCCTTCCATTTTGTTATGTAGCTTGTCATTATTTCTTTGCAAGAATGATGCCAACTGTTCCGATGCGATACATTCAACTTTGGGTGGATGACGATTGAGCGCCACTGTCGCGTTTTTGTCATAATGTCAGAATAATTCTTCTTACATTATTTCATTTCATCGCACTGCAAGGCTATAATAAACATAACAAAACCTGGGAGGCGCAGCATGAACGCAAAAATTTGGATTGTCACCCCCTACAGCTCTATGCAGCAGCTAGCCGAGCAGGTACTGCACGAAAAAATAGCCGGATTGAGCTCCTGCGATTTCACTGTGACAACCTCGCACACAGACCTCGCTGGCTTTCAAAACAGCC
>JBGSKE010000079.1:0-1972 GCA_041741355.1 Negativicutes bacterium
CACGCTCTGGAAACGGCCATACGGGCAGATGTAGGTACAGATCTGTTCTCGCATCAAGCCGGCCGCCGCATAGGTGGCCAGCGTGAGCACAGTGACCGTGATGTAGGCTGCAGCGGCGGCCTGACCCGTAAAGAAATCCACCAGCAACTGCGGGGCGTAGGTGAAATAAGCCGCAAAAGTCAGTCCGGTCCAGAACGACGCCAGAATCCACAGGGCATGGGTCCCGCCGATCTTGAGCAGCTTTTCGCGATTCCATGGCTGGCGGAACAAACGCACCCGGGCCGGACGCTCGCCCTGTATTTTGGACTCGATCCAGATAAAGAAATCGGTCCACAGGGTCTGGAAACAGAAGTAGCCACAAAAAGCCCGCCCCACCAAACCGGTGACAAAGAACAGCAGGATGGCTGCGATAAACAACAGCAACGCCAGCCAGATCACATCCTGCGGATACACCGTCAAGCCGAAAATCAGGAAACGACGCCCCAGCACATCGAACAGAACGGCTTGCGATGGCGCATCCGGTCGCGACCAAGGAAGCCAGGGCAGCAGAAAAAATATCGCATACGCCAATACCAGCACGGCCGTCTTGAAACGCCTGAAATTACCTTTCACCGAGCGGGTGAATATGGGGATGCGCTTCTGGTAAAGCCCTAGTTGGTCTTCTAAACCTGTTTGCATGGTGTGATCGCTACTGGATAAGTGGGAAGCAAAAGCCCCCGAGAACGGGGGCTTTTGCTTAATTCAGTCTGACTGGCTTACAGCCCACCACCCAGATCATGAACATAGACCGTCAACACTTTGATTTGTTCCGGTGACAAGCGTCCGCCCCATGCCGGCATCACCCCTTTGGCGAGGCCGGTGGAAATCACGTTGCGGATCGCCGCAACCTTGCCTTCGCTCGCGGGTGCTGCCGCCACCCCCGCCCACAGCCAGATGCCGTCGGTCAGGTTGGGAGCGCCCATTTCATTGCGGCCCTTGGCGTCCGCGCCATGACAGTAATAGCAGGCTGCGGTTTCGCTGTGGAACAGGACATCGCCTGCCTTGGCCTTGGCTGCATCATGCGGGATGCCCGACAAGCCGGCGACGTAGTTGGCCAGATCGCCGATCTGCTCGGACGACAACACTTCGCTGAAACTCGGCATGTAGCCGCGGCGACCATCGACCAGTGTCTGGTGGATCTTTTCGTACGAACCGCCGTAGAGCCAGTCGTCATCGGTCAGGTTGGGGAAGAATCCCACCACCCCCTGACCGCCGGCCTGGTGACAGGCCGCACAGTTGTCTGCAAACAAGGCCTTGCCTGAGGACAGGATGAATGCGGTGATTTCCGGGTCACGCGAAATCTGTTCGTAGCTCATCGACTGGACTTTGTCGAAATAAGGCTTTTGTGCCGCCGCTGCCTGGTTCATGTCTTCCAGATACAAAGCGCGTGTATTCCAGCTATGCGTTTTGGTTTCGCCAGCGCTATTCACATAGGTAATATCCGACAAGCCGCCAATCCAGCCCTTGCCGAAAGGCCACGACGGGTAGATGACCCAGTATACGATGGCAAAAATAAACGTGGCGTAGAAAGTGTAGACCCACCACACCGGCAACGGATTGTTGTATTCCTGCAGGTCGCCGTCCCAGGCATGGCCTGTGGTCTGCACGGTTTGAGATTGTAGTTTTTGCTCGCTCATTGCTTGTCCTTCGTGTCTTTTTGATCGCCCAGACGCTCACCCTGCTGTTCGTCCAGAAACGGTATATCGCGGTAGGTTTCGAGCCGCTTGCTGCGGTTTTTGCTGCCGTAAACGTAGAGCACGATGCCGACAAACGTGACGAAGAAAATGATCAACGCCACGGGTTTGGTGTTTTCAGGTTTTGAAAACCACATTAACCATTCCATGTTCAGCGCCCCTGCCGGCTACGATCAGCGGTTATCGACGAACGCATCGTCGTTGTATTTGCTGAAATCAACCATGGTGCCCAGCACCTG
>JBGSKE010000080.1:0-3560 GCA_041741355.1 Negativicutes bacterium
CGAGAAGGCTCTCGCCAAAAACCCCGAGAGAGTCAACCTGCCCAAGCTGAGATTGGCTACTCCGCTGGACATCGAGGGCTTCGACTATGAGAAGGATCTCGGAATGCCTGGCGAGTATCCGTTTACCCGTGGCGTGCAACCCACCATGTACCGTGGCCGTTTCTGGACCATGCGTATGTATGCTGGCTTCTCGACTGCCGAAGAGTCCAACAAGCGTTATCGCTACCTGCTCGAGTCGGGCGGAACGGGACTCTCCTGCGCATTCGACCTGCCGACCCAAATCGGCCTTGATTCCGACGACCCCAAAGCAGAGGGCGAAATCGGCAAGGTTGGCGTAGCGATCGACTCCTTGGCCGACATGGAAATCCTGTTCGACCAAATCGATCTCGGCAAAGTATCCACTTCGATGACCATCAACGCGCCGGCTTCCGTTCTGTTGGCGATGTACATTGCCGTTGCTGAGAAAAAGGGCATCAGCGCCGACAAACTCAATGGTACGATCCAGAACGACATCCTGAAAGAGTATGCGGCCCGCGGCACCTATATCTTCCCGCCGAAGCCCTCCATGCGTCTGATCACCAACATTTTCGAATATTGCTCGAAAAATGTTCCCCAGTGGAACACCATCTCGATTTCCGGTTACCACATCCGCGAAGCTGGTTCGACCGCCTCGCAGGAAATCGCCTTCACGATCGCTGACGGCATCGCTTATTGCGAAGCTGCCATCAAAGCGGGCCTGAATGTTGATGACTTTGCCGGTCGTCTGTCTTTCTTCTGGAATGCTCACAACAACGTGCTGGAAGAAGTTGCGAAATTCCGCGCTTCTCGTCGCGTCTGGGCCAAAGTCATGAAAGAGCGTTTCGGCGCTACCAACCCCAAATCCTGGATGCTGCGCGTGCACACCCAGACTGCCGGTTCGATGCTGACGGCACAACAACCCGACAACAACGTTGTCCGTGTTGCCCTGCAGACCGCCGCTGCCGTTATGGGCGGAACCCAGTCCCTGCACACCAACTCCAAAGACGAAGCGCTGGCGCTGCCGACGGAAGCTTCCGTACGCGTTGCCCTGCGGACCCAACAGATCGTCGCTGAAGAGAGCGGTCTGGCCGACACGGTTGATCCATTGGGCGGTTCCTACTATGTAGAAGCCCTCACCAATCAGATCGAAGCCGAGTGCTGGGATTACATCAAGAAAATTGACGACCTCGGCGGTGCCGTTATTGCTATCGAGAAAGGCTATATCCAACGCGAAATTCAGGATAGCGCATACAAGTGGCAGATGGAAGTCGAAAAGAAAGAACGAATCATTGTTGGCGTCAACAAATACCAGATCCAAGAAAAACCTCCCGAAGGCTTGCTGCGAGTTGACGCATCTGTCGGTGAGTTCCAAAAAGGCAAACTGGCGAAAATGAAAGCTGCGCGCGACAATGCCGCTGTTGATGCCAAACTCGCCGCGTTGGAAGCCGCTTGCAAAGATGAAAGCGTCAATCTGATGCCGGTCATCAAAGAGGCGGTTTTGGCCTATGCAACACTGGGTGAAGTTTGCGGCGTAATGCGCAAAGTGTTCGGCGAATATCAGCCGACCGTCAGCTTATAAGCGAGAGTAGGAGGGACAACGATGGAAAAACGTATTAGAGTATTGGTAGCCAAGCCAGGCCTCGACGGTCATGATCGCGGAGCCAAAGTCGTAGCCCGCGCTCTTCGCGACGCCGGCTTTGAAGTAATCTACACCGGCATCCGCTTGACTCCGGAGCAAATCTCCGAAGCAGCTCTGCAGGAAGACGTCAATGTAGTGGCGCTGAGCCTTCTGTCCGGCGCGCACAACACCCTGTTCCCCCGTATTGTTGAAATGATGAAGGCTAAAGGCCTGACCGATGTTCTGACCATCGGCGGCGGCGTTATCCCTGATTCCGACATTCCTGGCCTGAAAGCGGCCGGTATTGCCGAAGTCTTTACCCCGGGAACTCCGACCGAGAAAATCATCGAGTACATCAAAGCCAACGTGAAATAACCCTATTCATTCGTTGCAAGTGCGGGGCGGCAGGTTTCTGTCCGTCCCCGCAAGATTTTTCCTTAGGTGGTGCTTTTATGGATATCGTCGCAGAGTTGCTAAACGGCTCCAAACTGGCCATATCGCGAGCCATCACTACCGTCGAGAACGAGTATGACGAAGCAACGGAACTCATGCAAAAGATTTACCCTCATACAGGCAGGGCTTATGTCATCGGGATTACCGGACCGCCCGGCGCCGGTAAAAGTACGTTAACCGATAAGATTACCAAAGAATATCGCAGTCGGGGCAAATCTGTAGGTATTATCGCAGTCGACCCTAGTAGTCCATTTTCCGGCGGCGCCATTTTGGGCGATCGGATTCGGATGAATGAACTGACGATGGACGACGGGGTTTTTATTCGCAGTATGGCGACCCGCGGTAGTTTAGGCGGAATGTCCAGAAAGACATCCGAAGTTGTCAAAATTCTTGATGCTGCCGGAAAAGATATTGTAATCATTGAAACGGTGGGCGTAGGCCAATCGGAAGTCGATATCGTGAAAACGGCCGACACGACCCTAGTGGTCTTGGTTCCCGGACTGGGCGACGACATTCAAGCCATCAAAGCAGGCATCCTTGAGATCGGCGATGTGTTCGCCATCAATAAGGCTGACAGGGAAGGCGTGGAGCGGCTGAACCTGGAAATGGAAATGATGCTGGATCTCGATCAAGCGGAAACTGCCTGGCGCCCCAAAATTATGCGAACTGTGGCAAGTCAGAATCAAGGTGTAGTGGAATTGGTTGACGCGATTGAAGAACACTCGACCTTTTCGACACAATCGGGAATGTTGGAAAAACATCGGTTTGAACGGACACGAAATGAAATTTTAAATATGCTGGATGAAGCGATTAAAATTTATTTGATGAAGAAAGTTGCCGGCAGCAAATTCGAAAGCTTGACAACTGAGGTCAATGAACGGAAAAACGATCCTTATTCTGCAGTAAAGAGCGTTCTGTCCGAGATTCTTAAATAACTCGGTGCATAACATAGACAAACAACTAAAGAGGAGGAAAACAACATGGCATTTAAAATTCTTCACATCGACCACATCGGAATCGGCGTTGGCGACTTGGCGGCAGTCAAGGATATTTTCGCCGACAAACTCGGTATGTATCATCAACCGGAAGATGAAATCGTCGAATCCCAAAAAGTAAAGGTCAGCTTCTTCCCCTGCGGCGACGCGGAACTTGAGTTTTTGGAGTCGACCGCTCCCGATGGCCCGATTGCCAAGGCGATTGAAAAAAATGGCGGCAAAAACTTGGTCCAGCACATTGCTCTGCGAGTAGACAACGTTGAAGCGGCGATTGCCGACCTGATGGCCAAAGGCGTGGAAATGCTTGACAAAGCTCCCCGGTACGGCGCTGGCGGCGCGAAAATCGCCTTCTTGCACCCGAAATCTACCGGTGGCATTCTCATCGAGATCTGCGAACATCCGGACCGCCACTAAGAGCGAGACTATGGGGCAACCCATGAGATAGTCTAGAGACAATGATGGAGGTGTACAATGGC
>JBGSKE010000081.1:0-3262 GCA_041741355.1 Negativicutes bacterium
GGAGGAATGTACGTGAAACAGAGAAGATGGATGGTAGTCATGACATGCCTGATTGCGTTGGCGCTGGTTGTTGCCGGCTGCGGCGGAGGCGGCGGCGGGGACAAGAAACCGGCGGCAGCCCCGGCAAAGGCGCAGAACATCAATATCGCCACGGCGACGACCGGCGGGGTGTACTATCCGCTCGGCAACGCGATGGCGCAAATGTTCAACCAAAAGATCCCCGGGATCAAGGTTTCGGCCCAGGCAACCGCCGGCACGCCGCAGAACATCCTGCTGATGCAGAAGAAGGAAGCCGAAGTCGCCTTTGCCCAGAACGGCGTAGCCTTCTATGCGTTTAACGGCAAAGAAATGTTCAAAGACAAGCCGACCAAGTTCCTGCGCGGCATCACCAACCTGTACCCGAACGTCATGCATATCGTAGTCAACGCCAACTCCGACATCAAATCGGTCAAACAGTTTGCAGGCAAGAAATTCGTACCGGGCGCCATTGGCAGCGCTACCGAAATCAACTCCAAAGAAATCCTCGGCCTCTACGGGCTGGATTACAAAGATAAGAAAAATGTCAAAGGCGAATACCTGGGCTACTCCGAAGCCGCTGAAGCGCTGAAGGACGGTCGGGTGGACGGCATTCTGATCGCCGGCGGCCTGCCGACCTCGGCGGTGATGGACGCCGCATCCTCGGTGAAGATTCGGATCCTGACCCTGGAGCCGGACATGATCAAGCAACTGATTGAAAAGATGCCCTGGTACTATGCAGTCACCATCCCCAAAGGCACCTACATGGGGCAGACCGAAGACGTAAAAACCGTTGCCGTAGCCAACATTCTGATCTGCCGGGACGATCTGAGCAACGAACTGGTCTACAACATAACCAAAACCTTGCATGAAAACCAGAAAGACCTGGTAGCGGCCCACTCGGCGGCCAAAGCGATGAAACTGGAAACCGCGCTCAAAGGGATGACCGTGCCGATGCATCCGGGCGCCGAAAAATACTACAAAGAAAAAGGCATCATGAAATAAGGCTGCGTAAGCGGACAGCGTCGCAGGCGGGCTTCGGCCTGCCTGCGACATTTCATATCCCAAAGGCGCATAAGAAATGGGAGGGACCACTTTGGCAAGCGAAGAGAAACCACAGGTTGACACAAAAGCGATCGAAGCGTTCATCAACGACCAGGCCGCCGATAACGCCGACGAAGTCGTACGCAAATACGAAGCCGAATCACGGTTTCGCAAGTTCTCCGGCATGATGGGAAAACTGGTGGCGGCCATCTGCATCCTGATGTCGCTGTTCCATCTCTACACCGCCGGCTTTGGCGTATTTGAAGCGATCAAGCAGCGAAACATCCACCTGACATTTGTCCTGGTCTTATCGTTTTTGCTCTATCCCTCACGAAAATCCGATTCGAACGGAAAAGCCAGCTGGCTGGACTGGATACTGGTCGGTCTGTCGATTTATGTCGGCGTATACCTGATGCTCATTTACGATGATCTGGCCAATCGCGGCGGCGTCACCGTACCGATGGACATCTACATGGGCGGTCTGCTGTGCCTTTTGGTACTGGAAGCAGCCAGGCGGGCAACCGGCAAGGAACTGCCGATCATGGCGCTCTTATTCATCGCCTACGCCATGTTCGGCGACTACATCCCGGGCCAGTTCGGTCACCGCGGCTATAGCCTCGAACGGCTGATCGACCACATGTACCTGACCACCGAAGGCATCTACGGCGTAGCGCTGGGGGTGTCGGCCACATACATCTACCTGTTCATCCTGTTTGGCGCCTTTTTGTCGGAAACCGGCATGGCGAAATTTTTCAACTCGCTGGCGATGGCGATTGCCGGCGGCTCACCGGGCGGACCGGCCAAAGTATCCGTGTTTGCCAGCGGCATGCTCGGCACCATCAACGGCAGCGCGGTAGCCAACGTCGCCACCACCGGCGCGTTCACGATTCCGCTGATGAAAAGCATCGGCTACAAACCGCACTTTGCCGGCGCGGTGGAAGCCGTCGCCTCCACCGGCGGGCAAATCATGCCGCCGGTCATGGGCGCCGCGGCCTTTGTCATGGCTGAGTTTCTCGGCACCTCGTACTCCACCATCATGATGGCGGCCGTCATTCCGGCTGTACTATACTACCTGGCCTGCTGGACGATGATCCATTTGGAAGCAAGAAAAGAAGGGCTGCAGGGATTGCCTCCGGACCAGTTGCCTGACATCAAGCAAGTACTGCGGGAATACGGGCACTTGTCGCTGCCGGTCTTTGCGATCGTCGGCTTGTTGCTGTACGGACTGACCCCGTTATATGCCGCGTTCTTTACCATCTTGATCACCATCGTGGTCAGTCACCTGCGAAAAGCGACCGGCATCAGTTTTGCCGGCATCACGCGGGCCTTGATCGCCGGCGCCAAGGGAGCGGTGGGGGTCGCGATGGCCTGCGCCGTAGTCGGATTTGTTGTGGGCGTCAGCTCGCTCACCAGTCTTGGCCTAACCTTTGGCAACAACATTTTGGCGATGTCGCAGAACAACATGCTGCTCACGCTGTTCTTGACCATGATCACGATGCTGATTCTGGGGATGGGGCTACCGACCACCGCTTGTTACATCGTTGGCGCAACGATTGCCGCGCCGCCTTTGGTCAAGCTGGGAGTGGAGCCGCTCGTCGCCCATTTCTTCGTATTCTACTTCGCTTGCCTGTCCAATCTGACGCCGCCGGTGTGTCTGGCCGCGTTCACGGCGGCGGGAATTGCGGGAGCGCCGCCGTACAAGGTGGGCTGGACCTCAACCAGACTGGGGATTGCCGGGTTTCTGGTGCCGTTCTTAGCGGTCTATTCGCCGATGCTGATGCTGGCTGGCAAATTCACGATGCTGTCGCTGGTGGAAGCGATTATTACGGCCGTGGTAGGCGTGATCATGCTGTCTGCGGCGCTGGAGGATTTCCTGCTAAGGCGGTGTAAACTGTGGGAGCGGGCGATCTTGCTGGTGTGTTCGCTGATGCTAATGGTACCGGGCCTGGTCACCGATATTGTCGGCGGCGTAGGCGTCGCTCTGGTCTACTTTGTGCAGAAACGTAGCCTGAAGAACGATTGATTCAGGATTGAGAGGGGTTGAACCATCTTGCAAATCAGCGAAACCATCCTGCGGCAACTGCAGGCGGTTGTCGGCAAAGAACACGTACTGACCTCGGAGCTGGACCGCTTCGGCTATTCCTACGACTCCTCGCCGACACCGCTGGTGCCGCCCAATAAGCCGGAAGTAGTGGTCCGTCCG
>JBGSKE010000082.1:0-5447 GCA_041741355.1 Negativicutes bacterium
ATGGTGTATTGAGGGAGATGCAGGCTATGATGACGCAGCCGGTGACCCTGGAACAGGTCTTGCAGACAAAAGAAGAACGGGCCGCAGTTCAGGCAGAACTGCGGTCCCGTTATCAGGCTGCGGTGGTCAGTGTTTCGGTCAATATGCCGGGCCAGATCAAATACGACCAGGATACGCTGGCGCTGATCGAGTATGCGTTGACGCGGCTAGAGGTTTTGTTTGCAGCGGCAGGCTTCCGGACCAGCGAGACGCGCCGGCTGCCAGCGGTCGCCGGACCGGCGGCGGTGCTGGAGGTAGAAGCCGACGCGGCGCTGTTAAAGCAGCTGGCGGTGCAGGTCGAAGAGGAGCAGCCGTTTGGCCGGCTATTGGACATCGATGTATTTGACGCGGCAGGCGTCCAGTTTAGCCGCAACTCGTCGCGGCAGGGCGGACGGCGCTGCTTTGTCTGCGAGGAACCGGCGATTCTCTGCATCCGGGGCCGGCGGCATGACGGAGAGGAGATCACGGCTGCAGTAGCTGCGCTACTGGAGGATTTTCGCAGACGGACATCGTTGCGGTGAAAGAGGCTGCTTAGCTGTTTTTGTACTTGACCAGCAAGGTGATTCTGATGCGGTCGCCAGCGACCAGGAACACTTCATACGGCTTGCCGCTGGGGTCGTTGTAACCGGTCAGATAGACCATCCCCCGGTTGATGACGCCGTTATTTGCCAGATAGGAAGCAAACTTGTTGCTTTTGGAATCTTTCAGCGACAGAGTCACCAAATCGGCATGAACCACCGCCAACGAGTTGTAGTTGTTCGTCGAATCAAATTTCAGGGTGAAAGAATTGTTGCCAATGGTCACGACCATTGAAGAATCGCTGAAGTTGCTCAGCGCGTCGCGCCACTCCTTGTCACCCTTGACAGTGGCGGCGGGTCCTGGCGCGTCGTTGTTGTCGTCCGACTTTACGCTTTGCAAATCAAACGAGTAAGCATAGATCTCTGACGCCGTGTTTTCGCGCATCAGCGCCACCTGGCCGGCCATGTTGGGGACGTTGAACACGCCGGTTGTTTTGGCGACTTGCAAGGTTTGGCCGGTGAGATTGACGATGTTCATGTGCGGGATGGCCTTGATCATTTCGGTCTTATAGCCGTTGGTCGCATTCCAGCCGCGGTATATCAGGACGGCGCCGGTATTGTAAGTGCTGGGCGATGCGCCATTGTACAATTGGTTGTAGAGTTTGTCATCCAGTTGAACATAGGCCTGTCCGCTGGCCGGCAGCAGGCAAACCAGCAAAAATGCCAACAGGATGCAATAACTGTTGGTTTTTTTCATCAGTTTGTTCCTCCTATGTATGATATCGCGACGCTGCTAATCGTAACTGGTTTTTGCGTGGTGGCCGAAATCGCTACTGTCGGTTGTGTAGAAGCGGCTACAGCGGCGGTCGGCGGCACGGTGCTGCCGGCATAGTACATCAGCTGCAGCGGGGTCAAATTTTGCAGGTTGGCTAGATTCGCGTTATTTTGATACATGCCAACAGCCAAATTATAGACCCAGCCGTCGATAATCACGATGGTGCATTCATTCGCATCGCCGGGGTTTGCTGCCTGGACATTCTTGATATAAATATAATAGGAGGGGGCGGTGAAATAGCGGACCTGTTTGTTGGCGTCGGTCAGTGTGACGACGGTTTGCCGGGCTGATGCCAAGGTATAGATCTGATTGTTGGTAGAGGCGTCGGTGATGCAGCTCCCGCCGCCCGTGCCGGCAAAGTAGGCCATGACCTGGGCGTAATTTGTCGTGACTTGGTTGGTGAACTCGGAAGTTTGCGAGGTTACCGGTTGCTGTGAAAGCGTAGTTGCCGAATTGAGCGAAGCGGTGACCGGGTTGGTCTTAAAGGCGCCGATCACGTCTTTGATGATGCTGGCGGAACTGGAAATAACCTCTTTGGCATCGCCATCTTCGATGGCGGCGGCGATATGGGCCGCGTTGTCGATAGTGGAAGCGGCAAAATCAAAGACCTTGCCCCAGAGGATTTTTTTCGTGGACGAATACACATAGCCGTACTGAATGTAGGCGTTGTTCAGAATCGAGTTCGGGTTGTTGACGGTCGTGATCGTCATCCGTTGTCCCTGACTGAAGTGGCCGGAATACGTTGCATACGAGTTGTTCTCATTACTTGCCGGAATCAACGGCGCCAGGTTGATCATGCCTTCCCAAAAGGCGTTTCCTTGGGGAATCTTATAGGTTTTTTGGCTGTTGTGCTTTAATAGCGTATCGAGTTTTATCGGCGTCGGCGTGAAGATGTTTTGCTGATTGTTGAGCGGATTGCTGTTGGTGGAGAAGCCACCGGAATATAATGCGGGATATTTGCTGGTGAACGTCGAATTGCTCGTGTCGTTGGTGACTGCGATGGAGAGCTGCTCCCCGGTCAGGTTGATGATTCGCGTCAGATACATTCCATCCCTGGGGTCGAGCAATGCCGGGCCGGCTTCGGCAAAAGCCGCCGCTGCCGTCAGCTGGAGCGTCGCGAACAGTGCGAGCGCCAGTAGGGGCCGAAGTCTTTTTTTCATGGCAAATCCTCCCATACATATTTATCAGGTGAAACAAGAAAGGGATTTAGCGAGATATTTCTGTGGTCACTGATACAAACCCTTTATTTTTCGTTAAAAAATTCCAGATAAACACAGACTGCATGCAAGCAGGGCAATGATCATGGTTGTTGACATGTGTTCAAAACGTTGTATAATGAAAAAGTAAGTGACATATGTCCAAAACCGGTAATGCAAGGGTTCGGCATGAACCAATTGTCATACAAAACAGTGGAAAAGAGGGGGACTGACTCCAGTGGAACAAGCAGCACAACAGGAACCGGAAATCGAGGAATTTCTCAAGGGTGTAAAGAACGTCTTCATGGTGATGAGCGGCAAAGGCGGCGTGGGAAAAAGCACGATGGCTGCCAGTGTCGCTGCGGCGCTGGCCGCAAGGGGGCTGCGTGTCGGTTTGCTTGATATTGATGTCCATGGACCGAGTATTGCCAGAATCATGGGGCTTACAGGGCTAGCGCTCAGCTCGGTGAATGGAAAAATCCAGCCTTATCCGTATTCGGATAATCTTAAAATTATCTCTATGCAGGGTTTTTTGCAACATGGCGATGATGCGGTGATTTGGCGGGGGCCTTTGAAAATCGGCGTAATCAAACAATTTTTGGTGGATGTTGATTGGGGACCGTTGGATGCGTTGGTGATCGACAGCCCTCCGGGCACCGGCGACGAACCCTTGACGATTGCGCAGTTCATTCCCAAGTGCGGCGCTATCGTCGTGACAACGCCGCAGGGAGTGGCGTTGGCGGACGTGCGAAAATCTGTGAACTTTTGCCGTCAGGTGGGAATGAAAATTGTTGGCGTGATTGAAAATATGAGCGGCTATGTTTGCCCGGAGTGCGGACATCATGCGGCGATTTTCAAAACCGGCGGCGGCGAAGCGCTAGCATTGGAATTTAATGTGCCATTCCTGGGTCGGATGCCGATTGATCCCTTGGTCGTTGGCGCCGGTGACGACGGTGTACCGGCGATGGAGCGCTCTAGCGCCATGAAGGCGGCTATTGACGAAATCATCGGCAATATATTGGTTGATGACATGGGTGGAGACAATGAAGTGAAAGGCGGTAATCAAATGGAGAAAATTGCAGTGCCGGTGGTCGGTGGAATGCTCAGCAGTCATTTTGGCCATTGTGAAGAGTTTTTGTTTGCGACAATTGAGGCCGGAAAAGTCGCGGCCGTGGAAAATCTGGTTCCGCCGCCGCATGCGCCCGGCGTGATCCCCAACTGGCTTGCAGATCACGGGGCAACCGTGGTTCTAGTCGGCGGCATGGGCGAAGCGGCCCAGCAGATTTTTCAATCGCGCGGGGTGGCGGTAGTTTGCGGCGTGCAACCCGGGGCACCGCTGGATATTGTCAACCAATATCTGGCGAAAAACTTGACGGTGGGCGGAAACGCTTGTAACCACGACGCCGACGACCATCACGGTTGCGGACACTAGCATAGAATAATCAGTGAGGCTGCTTCGTCAGGAGAATGTAGGCGAGGCGGCCTCTTTGTTAAAGCGCAGCGAGAACAGGGAAAATTTTTTCCTCAAGTTATTGACATAAGTTCATAATAGCGATACGATGGTTATGGGCATATGTCGATAATGGCGCCGGATGAAGACAGTGAATATCGAAAAAAGATACGAGGAGTGATTGTAATGCCGCGAGGAGACGGAACCGGACCGATGGGAATGGGATCGATGACAGGGCGACGTGCTGGATTTTGCATGGGAATGCAGGTACAGGCAGCGCCGAATGCCCAAGGCGTGTTTGGCGGTTATGGCTGCCGACGTGGGGTGGGCGCAATGGTGCGGGGAGCAGGGTTTCAGGCCAGAGGTCAGTTTGCAGCCCAACAGGGCATTCAAGCGAATGCGATGGGCGGAACCGACAGAGAAATCTTGACCAAACAAGTTGACTTTTTGGAACAGCAGTTGCAACAAGTGAAAAAACGCTTGGACAGCATTGATTAGGGGGATTTATCATGAAAATCGCAATGCCGGTATTCAACAAATCTATGGAATCGGGAATCGCCGAATCTTTTGGTCGCACACCATATTTTTTGATTTATGACACGGAAGCGAAGACGAGCGCATTCTTCGACAATACGGCAATCGCAAGCCAAGGCGGCGCCGGAATCAAGGCGGCGCAGGCGGTCGTTGACAGCGGCGTGGAGGCAGTGGTAGTCCCGCAATGCGGTGAAAATGCGGCTAACGTCCTTAAGGAGGCCGGACTGAAGATTTACAAAACCATTAGCATGTCGGTCCAGGAAAATATCGATGCGTTTGCCGAAGGAAAGTTGGCGTTGCTGGAAAATATTCACGCCGGTTTTCACAATCATGGCGGAAAATAGCATGAAAATTGCCGTATTAAGCGGAAAGGGCGGCACCGGAAAAACCCTGGTGTCGGTTAACCTGGCGGCAGCGGCAGACCAGGCCGTCTATATCGATTGCGATGTGGAAGAACCGAACGGGCACTTGTTTTTTAAGCCACAGGACGTTGCAACGAAAAAAATAACGGTAAAAATACCGGTGGTGGATGAAAGCAAGTGCAACGGTTGCCGGGTTTGCGTCGATTTCTGCAAGTTCAACGCGTTGGCTTATATTGGCGGGCGTCTGAAAGTGTTTGAAACCGTCTGCCACTCCTGTGGCGGTTGTGTGCTGTTTTGCCCCGAAAAAGCACTTGCCGAAAAAGACAAGGTCATCGGTGAGATCCAAGGCGGCACATCGGAAAATGTGTCGGTGCTTACCGGCGTGTTGAATACCGGTGAAGCATCGGGGATCCCGATCATCAAACAGCTGCTTGCCCCGCCTGTCGGTGAAGTGGAAATCACGATGATCGATTGTCCGCCCGGTAGCGCCTGTATCGTGATGGAAAGCATCAA
>JBGSKE010000083.1:0-5311 GCA_041741355.1 Negativicutes bacterium
TCCCGACATCGACCACAGCGGTCAAAATCTGGTAATGAACCATATCGAGGTCAGCCAGCCCTTTGTCAGACAACCAGTCCAGATCAGGCCCCATGGTTTCACTGGCTGCCGTATGCTCGGTATTGCGGGCCATATGGAAGGTATGGGCGTCTTTCACCAAATTATTGGCATTGGGATCGACGCTGACTTCCACGCCGTTGGTCAGCGCAAAACGCGGCGGTACGCGGAAGGAGTAAGTCGAGGTTCCCAGTACGGTTGATGCATTCGCTTCTATATCCGCCGTCACGCCATCGGGCAAAACAAAGTCCTGAATGTCGGCATCGGCGCCTTTCATCGACCAGACGCTGGCCGAAGGAGTAACCGTACCATTGACATCCGGCGCCGGCTCGGTCGTGTAACTGATTAAAGCGGGATCGCCGGCAACCAGGGTTGAGCCGGCAGCCACATACTCGGTGTTAACCGCATTGTTGGCATTGTCGTCAATGGTAATCGAAAAATTGGCTGAAGCCCCGCCTAAACTAAACACCGTCGGTCCTTGACTGGTTTTCGCTGTAGCGGCAGTCCAGGTAAGGCCTCCATCATCAGAAGAACTCAGTGCAGTAATGCGCCCTGACGCGTCCACTGCGTCGATCCTCACCTGCGGATTTATCGCAGGCATCGGCGCTGCTCCGGCATAGGCGATTTTCATCGCGCCGCCTGCCGGACTGGCCGGGATCTGCGTAATTGACGTAGTACTGACCTTCCAAGCCTCGACCGTCACCTTTAGGTCTTGAAATGCCGGCAAGCCGGTATACTTGCCGCCGAGAGTCAGCTCACCGCTGTCTGTCGTTGATTTCGTAACCACTGGCGCTGTCGCTTTGGTCCAGCTATTGCCTTTGTCGAGCGAATAACTGAGCGCTGCCGCTTCGGTAGCGGCGTCAATTGACAAATCAGACACTGTATAAGAATTACCGCCGTTGTTGGTAGAGTTTTTGGCAATTGCGGCGGTAAATCCGCTGTCGCCAAGAATAAAGGAACCGGCCGGGGCAGCGGGGTCAGCAGCCGCCTCCGCTGAAGTAACCCAATTATCTGTCGAATAGCTGGCTCTGGCAACCGTGCCGTCAGTCATTCGGATCGAGTGTATATCGCCAATAGCATTGGTAGTCACAGCGCCTATCTGCGCCGTGACGCCTCCCATTAGGGCAAAAGCGACGGGGTTTGCCGGCACATCAGGCACGGCGGCAACCCATGTCGCACCTTTATCTGTCGAGTAACTGGCTGTCATCACCTGGCCAGTTCCCGGATTGATCGAGTCGACCCGAAATTGCAGTTCCGCCGCCGGAATGACCGTGTCAGCGGCAGCCGCGATGGAAAAGGCGCCCGTAATGTGCCCTGCCGGCGCCGTCACATCCGGGGTAATCGTGTGTACATCCCCAACCGCATTAGTGCCGACCGTACCCAGTTGCGCAGAAACACCGGCAAAAGAGCCGCTCATGTTGAACCGGAACGGGTTGGTCGAATTGTCGACCGTTGCCGCAGTCCAGGTTGCGCCGCTATCGGTCGAGTAGCTTGCCTGCATTACTTTGCCGGTACTCGTCAAGGGAACCGTATAAATATTATCTGTCCCCATGCCATTTGCCGCCGAATCGGCGATCGAAATCTGCATGCCAATATCATTGCCGGCATTGTCCAGGGAAAATACAGGCGGCACTTTATACTCATAGGTGTTGCCTGCTGCATTGTCCACATCAGTAGTAATCGCCATGGAAACGCCATTGGCCAGCATCACGGTTCCGGTCAAACCTGTTTGCGTAGCTCCCCAGGTCAGCCCGCCATCGGTCGACACTCTGGCGTCAGTCACTTGACCCGCGCCATCAACAGCCACAATTTCCACTTTATAAGGCACTGATTGCGCCGGCGAAACAGTCGCCGCACCGCCTGCCGCGTTGCTTTGCGAAACAAACTCGCCGGTTGCCGCCACTCCGGGCCAGAGCCCGTTTGTCGAATACTCCACACCGGTAACCCTTTTTGTGGCGTTCAGCGTGTACTCGTTTCCAGCAACGTTGTCCACATCCGATTCAATCGACACCGCCATCCCTGTTGTCCCCAGCGTAAGCGTTGAAGGAGCTCCGGCAGTGACCGTCGCATCCTGCCAGCTATTCGTCGCTGAATCAAAGTAGCTAGCCCCGGTCACAGAGCCGGCCGCGACCGATGTAATCCGAACTTTCGTTGCCGCATCGGCCGAGCCCGTAATACCTGTGACGGTCAACGCGCCGCCAGCGGCATTGGTTTGCACTACATTAGCCGCCGGAACAGAAGTCGCTTTAACCAGCAAATTAGCCGGCGGCGTCCCAGTATAGCCATTATAAACCACCGCGAGCTTGCCTGCTAACTGATTACTCTGCCTCACAGCGCCGGTTTCCACCTGCACCGCATCGACCCGGAACTGCAATTCGCCGGAGACCGCCACCGGAATCGCATTCGAAGTCGATTCCAGCGACAAAGCACCGGTAATATGCCCCAGCGGCGATGTAACGTTGGCGGAAACCTTTAGCGCATCAATCCGCATTTGCAATGAGTTCGGTGCGGCATACGCCGGCATAGCGCTTTTCACGCCGGTCCAACCCAGGGCCAGCGAACCGCCGGTCGTATTGGTTTGGCTATACCCATCCAGACGCACTTTCAGCGCGTCAATTTTCACGGCAAAATCCTGGTAATCGGCTGGTCCGGTATAGCCGCCATCCACGTCCAGCGTGCCGCCGAGCGAGTTGGTCTTGGTCACCGCCGCCGTTTTTTCCAGTTCTTCTTTGATCCGGATCAGGGCATTAAACACATCGGTTGTAGCCTGCCCATATTGAGTTCCGGTTGAGCTCGTCCGACCAAAAACATCCAATCCGGTCAAATTGATGCCGTCGCGGGCCACATTGGCCAGCCCGGACTGGGTCACCATCGATATTTTCTGGTCGTCGCCGTAGTACACGACCGTATCGACTTTCAAATTGCTCTGCCCGGTGGGATCTGCCAGCATCACCCGCTGAAACGGCTGAGTCTTATCCATCTGTCCGGCAAAAATATAGCGGTCGCCGATCTGGGTATTGGACACCTGCAGCGCTTGCTCGATCAATCCGTCCAGCTGTTTGGCCGCCGCCGCGTAGCCGATCGTTGAATTTGGCTCGATAGCGCGCACCACCAACGATTTCGCCTGACTGACGATATCGCTGAGGTCGCCGACCGCTTTATCGGTCATTTCCATCCAAGATTGGGCCGTTTTCACATTATCAACATACTGTTCATTCTGCATAATCGCGCTGCGATACTGCAAACTGCGAATCACGCGGACCGGATCGTCGGACGGGCGGTGAACCCGCTTGCCGTCGGACATCTGTTCCATGAGACTGTATTGCGCATTCAGCGATTT
This sequence comes from Negativicutes bacterium, assembly GCA_041741355.1. Taxonomy (GTDB): domain Bacteria; phylum Bacillota; class Negativicutes; order UBA1444; family UBA1444; genus UBA1444. The sequence continues at coordinate 3,398 of JBGSKE010000083.1, forward strand.
ATTCATTCCTGACAGAAAGCCGTAGTTCATCATGCTGTCAGTAATTCGGCTAATCCCCATGTTCAGAACCTCCTATCGGCTATCGGCCCACAACTCCGGTACTGTTAATCAATTTGTCGAGCATCTCGTCCATCGCCGTCAGCATTCTGGCGCAACCGCTGTAGCCCTTCTGGTATTTGATCATCGCCGTCAGTTCTTCATCCAGATTGACCCCGGAAACGGCGTCCTGCATTTTCTTGGTCTGATCGACCAGCGACTGCTGATTGATCGCCTGGTTCTGTGCATTTTGGCTCTGGGTTCCCAGCGTGCCGATCAAGTTGTTATAAAAGCCATAGAGTGAAACATTGCCCAATCCTTCGCTTTTGGTGACTTTGAGCAAGTTGGCCATTTCGATGGCAAGATCGCCGCCGGCAACGCTGGCATTACCATTCGGTAGTGTCAACACATAAATATCATTTTGCGCGTTATTGGCATTGGCGGCAATACTCAAATTGACGGTGGCGCCCTGCACGGTAAACTTAAAACTGTTGGCGTCGGCGCCGGCTTCCGCCGCCGTCCAGGTCTGTCCATCGATCGAATACTCCATACTACTGGGAACCTTGGTCCCATCCGGATTAGTCGTCAAACCGGTAATCCGCGCCCGAATCGGCATCGACGCCGGATCAAACGTATAGTTGCCGACCGTGGTCGCGGTCATCGCGCCGCCGGCGGCATTGCCTTGCCAAATATTGCTGGATTTTACTTCCTGCGGCGTCACGCCGATATTGCCGGCAGAACTTTTGGCGGCAATCTTTGACAGTCCCGCCGTACCCGTCAGCGCCGAATTGACCTGTAGCTGGCTGAGCCAATAGTCAGCAGACGGCTTTTCCAGTTTCAGCGTATTGCGCAAAAAGCTGCTGGTCGAAGGCTCGGTCGCAGTCAAAGTCTTGCTGTCGCCGGTCGTGTACAGTTGAAACGCTTGTGTCGCAGCGTCGTATTGCGCCCGGATGTTCAGATTTTCAAAATCAGCCTGAGCGTTAATTGCGTCCGCAACTTGCGTCAATGTCCAGCCCGCCGCCAGATTTACATCCATCGTGGAATTTCCGTCGCCAAACGTCAAGGTAACATTGGCCGGCACTGTCGTCGAAGCAGCCACATTGGAGCTGGAGGACATTTGCAACGTCGTGCCGATCGCCTCGCTACCGGTGCCGAATACACTTTCGCCAAAAAAATTCACGTTGGTATTATTGTCCAGGCCATAACCGCTACGATGCATCGCATTAAAATCATTGAGCAAAAATTGGCTCATCGTACCCAGTTGATCCAAAAACGCCGGCGCACCCCAAACCATGGAGTCGCGCGAATCAATCAATCCCTGCAGTTCGCCGCCTTGTCCGCTCAGCTTTATTTCCATGCCGGTACCGGCCATTTTCAAATTGCCGGTTTCGCCAACATTAGAATCCAACAAATTGGCCCGGTCCTGATTCACCACAGTAATGCCGGCAATCGTCACCGTGACGCTGCCGCTGGCTTCTTTGAGCGTCTGGATCGGCGTCATGTACGAAATCTGTTCCAATAATAAATCCTGGCGATCTTTCAACGCATTGACCTGATCGGTCGGACTGGCGATCAATTGTTTGTTCACGGCCGCCAATTCTGTCAACTTCTGGTTCAAATTATCCACTTTGGCCCCGAGGGCGATGGTAGAGTCCGTCTGAATATCCTCCAGCAACCCGGCTGCCCGATCAATCGCATCCACCAGCTCGATTCCGCGTTGGCGCACTACCGATCGCGCCCCGGTATCGGCTGCGTTGGTCCCCAACTGTTGCCAAGCATTCCAAAAATTATCCAGCGCGGTTTGCAGCCCGGTATCGGAAGGCTCCTTAAAAATATCTTCAATCCGGCCCAGTGTATTTTCCATGGTGTCGGCATAAC